>QMUF01000023.1 GCA_003663525.1 Thermococci archaeon
ACTTATTATTCAATCGACTTTGAACAAGCTGGTGCAGATGAGTTTGGATGGTTTATAATAGCTATTGGCATTTTTCTCCTGTTTTCATCGTTTACTCTTGAGATTTGGATTGCAAAAATAGTCTCAACACTTATTTTAGGTTTAGTTGGTCTAATTAGTTGTTCCTATCTTGGCAGTCTTTCACTATTGTTTAGCGAAGAGCCTCCAGCATTTCCAAATTTGATTGTGTCCCTTGCTTTTACCTTACTCTTCCCAATTACAGTTCTCACAATAATCCTGCTTTGGATTCCCTCAATATGGACAAGGGGTTTAATGTTTTTAAAAGGAGATAAATGAGGGAATAGACAGATTTTTAATAGAAGAAGGGTTTAAGAGTGTTAAAGATATTGTTGGAATAGCTTTGGAGTGGGTGAGAAGAATGAAGAAGGCTGTGGTTTTGTTTAGTGGAGGTGTTGACAGTACTGCCTGTCTTTATTGGGCAAAGAAGAACTATGATGGGGTTATCATGCTCACCATAAACTATGGAAGCAATGAGGAAAAAGTCGCGAATAAAGTCGCTGAGTTCTTTTCAAAGGAGCTTAACATCCCACTCAAAATAATTCACTTGGACTTTTTAGAGGAGTTCTCAAAGCTTAGAGGGACAACCCTAGTCGCTGGAGAGATTCCAAAGGTTACAGCAAAGGATTTAGAAAACATAGAGAAAGCCCAAGAAACTGCAAAGAGCGTTTGGGTGCCAGCGAGGAATGTTGTGCTAATTAGTGTTGCCGCTTCACTTTTGGACGCCCTTGGGGGAGGGGATATTATAGTGGGCTTCAACGCCGAGGAAGGTGCCACTTTTCCTGACAACACGCCAGAGTTTGTAGAAAAAGTGAATGAAATGCTGAAATATGGAACATTGAGCGACGTAAAGGTGGTTGCACCTCTGATTAACCTCGATAAAAGGGACATAGCAAAGCTGTTGAAAGAACTCAATGCAAAATACGAATATTCTAACTCATGCTACATACCCAGAGGTTTTACAGAAGATGGAAAACCCATTCACTGTGGAGAATGCGAGAGCTGCGTTAGAAGACATAGGGGACTTATCGAGGCTATTGGAGAGGATAAGACGGTCTATGAAGTTGAACCTAAGGTATAACTTATAACTATGAAGGTTGAGGGTAAAGGGGTTAAAACTCCACCCTCTTTTTCACGATTTCTTCCGGTTTGATTACGCTTAATCCAGTCTTTTTTCCAAGAACCTCAATCCAAACGTACCAGTCTGGATTTGTCAGATCTACTCTAGCTTTCAAGCTCTCTTTTATTTTTGCTCCAAGTTCAATTTCTATTTCTTTCCCGGAAGATATCCAGTTACCCCTTCTTTTACACCTAACTGCAAAACTTTCGGCCTCTTTAATACGTTCTTTAGCCATTTCGAAGGCTTCTTCCATTATTATCTCTTTTTTGCTTCTAACTAATTTCTCTAGAGGTAGAACTTTAAAAATAGCTGTAGTGTCAAACTCTTTTATCCTTTCCAATACTTCATCCTTTTCGAGACGTGTTTTGACTATTAACACTCCTCTCCACTTTGCACGTCTAACTCTTGCATCTCCAAGAGCCCATTCAAGCTCGAGAGCAGCATCACCCTCTCTTCCACCAGGTACTGTTACAAGCAGTGTGGTCATTTTCTTCACCTCTATGGACAAGTTTATATATCCTCTTACTTAAAATTTAAACTTGGTGGGTAAAATGGAAAGGCCTAGTACACTTAAAGTTTATTCCCCTCCATCTTATGAAGTATATGGTCTAGCAAAAAATCCTTTTGAACAATTGGCAAGTGAAGGAATAGAAGACGTAGAGAGTATACATGTTTACCAAGAGGTGGATATGCGCTTATCCATGATGATTTCAGAAATAATCGGTAATCAAAGTTCAATGGCGTTTTCTTTAGTTGGTCCATTGGGAATGGGTAAAACCCAGAGACTTAAGACCATTTATAAGGCAATATCAGAGCAGGGAGGTAAAGCGATTTATATTAAAGTGGACACAAATGACATTTTAAAACTCACAAGGGACATGTTCAATGGACTGAAACCACCGAAGACTAGGACAAACATTTTCTTTGAAAATCTCTCAAGAAAACTCGGTTTTATAGATCGTCTTGAGAAGATGTTGTCTTCAACTAAGGAGTATAAGTCAAGGGATATAGCGGAGATGCTAACGAAGGACTTAAGCAGATACCCATACTCTACAGTACTTCTTGATGAGTTGGAAAATATGCAAACGGCAAGTGAGGAAGAGAAGATACTCTTTTTCGAAATGTTAAGACATTTTATAAGCAACATGCCAAGGGGTTGTATAGTCGGGTTTGCATGTATACCTGATGCATATGAGGAATATTCAAAGATTTTCCCTGCATTTTTCATGAGGCTTCATTATGAATTCAAACTAAGGCCCATGAGTCTTGATGAAACTTTTGAACTTGTTAAGAAGAGGCTTAATCAAGTTAGAATCAGAGACACAGACGATCCTATTTACCCCTTCACGGAGGAAGCAATAAGACTTATTCACCAACTTGCAAAAGGAAATCCAAGACAAATCCTGAGGCTTCTCCACTACGTGTTGGGGGAGGCCAGCAAGCATAAGTTTGACCCAATAGATGACTATGTTGTAACGACCATACTGGAGGAACCCAAGAGCTTGGAAGAATATTTGATGAGAATACCAAAGGATTACAGAGATTTAGTAGAAACTATAGTATACCAGTTCAATGGAGGGCCGGCGAGCTATATTCAGATAGCTAAAGAAGTGAAAAAGCCAGGAGTTCAAGTCTACGATCACCTAGAGGAGTTAATAAGGTTGGGGTTTTTGGTTGGGGATCCAAAAGGAAACTACAAAGTCCCAGATTATGTCAGAAAATTCCTTGAAGAGCAAGAAGTGGAGGAGGCTTAATGGACTATAATGGCCATGTGCTTAGTGGCCTCTTAACTTATCCTTTGGCAGTTTTATTTGCCTCTTTTTTAAAACAATATGCAGGTATTCCCTTTAAAATGAGTTTGATGGCTACAATTTTTGGTTATGCAGTCTATGTACTTGGATCGGACTTGCCAGATTTGGATCATCCAGAGGCTTTGGTTCATAGGGGCATAAAACCTATAGTCTCTGTAATGGTAGGTAGTGCAGTGGTTGCCAAAATCAGAGATTCCATAGCATTTGGAAATGATACTTGGATGAATGGAGGCATATCATGGGCAATAGGAGCTCTTTTTGCGGTTGGGGCTTGGTATGCATTTGGTGCTGTAATACCCAAACACCGAGGAGTGGTGCACTCTCTTATGTTTGCAGGTATTTATGGGTTGTCTATTTTTGCTTTATGCAGATATGGACTTATTTTTGGATTCAAAGAGGCTTTGTTTGTAGCTTTCATGGCTTTTTTGGGCTATACTCTTCATTTAGTAGGAGATAAGAAGGTAAAGTTGATATAGTTCTCAAAATTGTTCCATAATGTTTTTAAATATCCAACCAAAAGTTGTAAACTGGAGGTGAAAGAAATGTTTAGCTTGGGGAGTCTCTCACAAGGTGGCGTTGATGAGACAAAAACTTGGGATGTTTTGATAATTGGAGCAGGTCCAGCGGGTTTTACAGCAGCTATATATTCAGCTAGATACGACTTTGATACACTTATAATATCAAAAGATATTGGGGGAAATGTTGCCCTTACAGATATCATTGAAAACTATCCTGGATTCCCAGAAGGAGTAAAAGGTTCTGAACTAGCCAATAAAATGCATGAGCAAGTAAAGAAGCTTAATGTTCCTATAGTCTTTGATGAAGTGGAAAGGGTAGATCCAGCAGAATGTGCTTATTATGAGGGCCCGTGTAAATTTGAAGTAAAAACAAAGAATGGCAAAGTTTACAAAGCTAGGAGTGTTATAATTGCTGTAGGTGCAGAACCAAGGAAACTCAAGGTGCCAGGGGAGGATAAGTTCTACGGAAGGGGGGTTAGCTATTGTGCAACTTGCGACGGTCCGTTGTTTAAGGGCAAGCACGTGATAGTAGTGGGTGGTGGAAACACGGCTCTTCAGGAAGCTTTGTATCTTAATGAAATCGGAGTCAATGTAACACTCGTACATAGGAGGGAAGAATTTAGGGCGGACAAAATACTTCAGGAGAGATTCAAACAAGCGGGGATTCCTGTGTTATTAAATGCTGTAGTTGTGGAGATTAAAGGTGATCAAAAAGTTGAAAGTGTTCTTTTAAGAAATGTTAAAACGGGAGAAGTATTTGAAAAGAAGGTTGATGGAGTCTTTGTTTTCATAGGTTATGAGCCAAAAACTGATTTTGTCAAACACTTGGCCGTTACAGATGAACAAGGTTACGTACTTGTGGACATGTACATGAGAACTAATATAAAGGGCCTTTTTGCAGCTGGTGATATAACGAATGTCTTCAAGCAAATTGCAGTAGCCGTGGGGCAGGGAGCTATAGCAGCGAACTCGGCAAAGGGTATTTTGGAGAATTGGAAATCTCAAATGAATGAGGAGTGAGTTTGTCTAGAACTTATTCTGCAACTTCTTTTCTTAATTTTCTTGTAAAAGTATCCTTTCTTTTCTATTATTCCCGAAACTTTTTCGACCAAAAATAGCTTTTAATGAGCATAGAATTATATAGAGGCAAAATGTTTTATACATCGGTGAGCGAATATGGTGAAGGGACCTCAGGTTAAGGAAATTCCGGGACCAAAGGCTAGAGAAGTAATAGAAAAGCACCACAAGTACATGGCCACGACAACAAATGATCCAAATGAGTATTTCTTAGTTATAGAAAGAACTGAAGGGAACTACTGGATTGATGTAGATGGGAATAAGATCATTGATTTCTCTTCTGGAATAGGCGTTCTAAATGCGGGCCTTAGGAATCCAAGAGTAGTGGAAGCGCTGAAGGAGCAACTTGACAAACTGATTCATGGCGCTGGAACAGATTATTACAATCCATATCAAGTTGCCTTGGTTGAGAAACTTGATAGCATTGCACCGGGTGATTTTGAGAAAAAGACTTTTCTATCAAACAGCGGTACTGAGGCTAATGAGGCTGCAATAAAAATAGCCAAATGGTCAACACAGAGAAAACTCTTCATAGCGTTTATTGGAGCTTTCCACGGAAGAACGCATGGAACAATGAGTTTAACCGCAAGCAAACCCGTTCACAGGTCAAGAATGTTCCCAACAATGCCTGGTGTTGAGCATGTTCCATATCCTAACCCCTATAGGAATCCATGGCACATTGATGGTTATGAAGAGCCTGATGAGCTTGTGAGCAGGGTTCTTGAATACATTGAGGATTATCTACTTGCACATTATGTCCCCCCTGAAGAAGTTGCCGGGGTAATAGCAGAACCAATTCAAGGAGAAGGAGGGTATGTGGTTCCACCAATGAACTTCTTCAAAGAACTTAAGAAAGTGTTAGATAAGCATGGAATTTTGTTAATGGATGACGAAGTTCAGATGGGAATGGGAAGAACTGGCAAAATGTTTGCAATAGAGCATTTTGGTGTCGCTCCTGATATAATAAACCTTGCAAAGGCCTTGGGTGGGGGAGTTCCTATTGGAGCTACAATCTTCAGGAAGGATCTTGATTTTGGTATCTCTGGTGTCCACAGCAATACCTATGGAGGAAATGCTCTTGCATGTGTGGCAGCATTAACAGTTATTGACGAGCTTGAAAATGGACTAATTGAAAATGCTCAGAAACTTGAACCACTCTTTAAAGAGAGACTCCAAGAAATGTATGATAAGTATGAGATTATTGGCGATGTGAGAGGTCTTGGTCTTGCTTGGGCAATTGAATTTGTAAAAGACAGGAAGACTAAGGAATACGCAAGCAACGAGAGAAATAAAGTTGTCGTTGGGGCTCTCAAGAGGGGTCTTGCAACTCTTGGGTGTGGAAAGAGTGCATTGAGGTTGATCCCACCACTTACAATAGATGAAGAAGAAGCCAAGATAGGTCTTGACATCCTTGAAGAGGCCATTAAGATGGTTGTTGGTTGACTTCTCTTATTTTGTTTTCTTTTCTTTATTAGTTATGTTCTGAGAGAAAATCTTTTAAACTTCAATTTCAAGTTTTAACTTGAAAAATAAATAAAGTGAGGTGATAATAATGACAATAGAAGTGATGGCTCCATATGCTAAATGGATTATAATAGCAGTTGCAATACTTTATTTTGCTTATCTATTCATACTCAAGAAAAAGATTTTTGAGGCTGCAGTGGGAGTGGCTTTGTCAGGAGTAATGGCAGCTTTGGTGGCAGTTGTTACAATGGCAATTCAAGTACCTACACCTTTAACCAGTGGGTATATTAACGTAGGGGATAGCATGGTAATGCTTGTTGCAGTACTCTTTGGCCCAACAATAGGGGCATTTGCTGGAGGGTTTGGCTCTGGAATGGCAGATATAGTAACAGGTTACGCTCATTGGGCACCGTTCACTTTAGTAATAAAAGGGGTAGAAGGATTTGTTGTAGGATATATTACCTCCAAAAAAGATGATTTCACAACAGTACTTCTGGCAACAATTCTTGGAGGAATTTTGATGGTTCTTGGTTACTTTATGATTGAAATTTATGTTTATGGATGGGGAGGAGCTGTGGCAGAGGTTCCAGGGAACATTCTCCAAGCAGTTACTGGCATTGTAGTCGGGGGTGGCGTAGGACACGTAATAAAAAGAAGAATAAAAGATGTTTTAATTTCGCTCCGGGTTTAGAGGTTTTTGATTTCTTCTATTTCTTCCCAAAATTCCTTCTCTTCTATGAGTGGTTCAAGTGAGATTCTCCTTGAGGCCTTTCTAAGGTGCCCTATGAACCTAGGATCTCCGAGTATAGCATCGCAGTTTAACTCTCTCACAATATAGATTTCTAAACCTAAACTCTTTAGCTCTTCCAAGGCTATTTCTGCAAACTTGGGCCCTACAAGTGCGACTCTCGGTTGAAAACCGTCTTCTTCTATCTCTTTTATTGCGGTTTTCAAAAGCTTTAAAAGTTCACTCATTTTTTGCCCCCTTCAATGATTTTTACTCCGCTTGATGTACCAATCCTATTTGCACCTGCATTTATCATTGCTAATGCTTCTTCATAAGTTCTTATCCCGCCAGCTGCCTTCACACCGAGTTTATCTCCTACAACTTTTCGCATTAACTTTACATCTTCGATTGTTGCTCCTCCAGTTCCAAAACCAGTAGATGTTTTGACAAAGTCTGCCCCAGCTTCCACGGCAAGTTTGCATGCAATCTCTTTTTCTTCCTCACTTAAATAACAAGTTTCTATGATTACTTTCACTATAGCTCCTTTTTCATGTGCGATCCTCACAACTTCGGCTATATCATTCCTAACATATTTATAGGCCTTGTCTTTTAGGGCGCCTATGTTAAGGACCATATCGACCTCATCGGCTCCATCTTCGAGAGCTTTCTTTGCTTCGAACACTTTTACTTCGGTAGGGGTAGCTCCGAGAGGAAACCCAATTACAGTCGCTACTTTAATATTTGTGCCTTGGAGTTGTTCCTTTGCGAGTTTTACTCTATATGGGTTCACACAGACTGCATAAAAGTTGTATCTTCTTGCTTCGTCACAGAGTTTTATTATGTCCTCCTCGCTAGCATATGCTTTTAGGTTTGTGTGATCTATATATTTGGCAATATTCATTTTTTCACCTCTGGAAAATCTTTGTTCTCAATATATTTTAGCTTTTTACCCAAAGATTTTAAAATCTCATCCCTTTAATACCCTCGGGAGGTAAAATGACAGCAGAGTACATTATAATGTTTGGCCTCTTTATCTTGGGACTGGTGATACTAATCAAGGGGAGTGACCTTTTTGTAGAGGCAGCCACTAGAGTTGCCAAAGGATTCGGGGTTAGCGAATTCCTAATTGCTCTGGTTTTAGCGAGTATAGCTACAACTCTCCCAGAAGTTACAACCTCTGCAATAGCTTCATATAAAGGTCTTAGTGGTATAGCTCTTGGAAATGCTGTTGGGAGTGCCTTAGCAAATATTGCCTTGATTTTAGGAGTATCCTCCCTGATAATGCCCTTAGATGTTGATGAAATAGCATGGAAAAATTCTCTCTTCATGATTGCCGTTACGCTTTACGCATGGCTTCTGATGAGAGATTTAATAATTTCCAGAATAGAAGGTGGGTCTTTAATCTTAATCTATGGTGGTTTCATTTATTACCTCTATAAAAAACATGTAACTTTGGAGGAACCTTCTGAAGGAAGGGGAAATCCTAAGAAAGATGTGGTTATTCTACTTGTAAGTGGGCTGATTGTGGTAGTTGGGGCGAGGTTGGTAGTAGATAGTGCGGTAAAAATAGCCGTTGCTTTGGGGATTCCGGAGGTGGTGATAGGTTTAACTCTGGTTTCGATAGGAACATCTCTTCCGGAATTTGCAAACTCCTTGACTGCCACATTAAAGAAAATACCCAATATAAGTGTGGGTAATGTTGTTGGAGCCAATATCTTGAATATCTTAATGGTAATCGGGATTGCTGCCTTGATAAACCCAATAAGAGTAGATTCTGGAATTTATTCTTTTACTGTACCCTTAACGTTGGTTGTGATGATGGTGTTGGCAATCTCCTTAAAGCTGAATAACAGAGTAGGGAGAAAAACAAGTGCCGTGCTTTTAATCCTTTATGGCTATTTTCTCTATGTTAACTTCAAATAACACAGCACTCATAAATAATTTCCACATCTCTAGTTTTTTTTGCCCACTCTATAATCTTTCTTGGGGGATTTGTTATTCTATCGATTCCTTCTTCTATAGCTTTCCTATCAAATTCTACTCTCCATTTTCCAGGAGGCCTCATGCATCCGATGCTTAATTCTCCTTTAAAGTGCTGTCTTGCGTATCTAACAACTTTTAAGCTTTCTCCTACCGAGGGGGGTGTTAGACCTTCCATTTTTGTACCTTTAGTTGGGATCAACACATTGAGGACTAAAACATCAATTGGGTAGCCTATGAGCTGGTCAATAGCTGTGTATTCCCACCAGATTTTTCCAAAATCCAGGCCAATTGTTATATGAGGTGCCACTTTCACCCCGTTTGAGGTCAAGAGGTCTATTATCCTTAAGTAATCTTTGACACTTTTCTCTATTCCATAAACTCTCTTAATGACCTCATCGGCCCCTACAAAATCAAGAGAAATAACATCAACATACCTTACCCACTCCAAGTCACTCTCATCTATAAATCCCACATGGGCATTGAGTTTTAGTTTTGTCTCCTTTTTTATTTGCTTTATCTCACAGGAATAAATGTCAAGCGGCACTTTCAATCGATGGTCTAGTCCACCACTTAAAAGACAACCTTTGTAACCCTCTCTTTCGAGATTTTTGCAGTATTCGAGGAGGTTTTTCCTTGTAACTTTTTTCATAGTTTCAAGGTAATGCTTTCCACAATGAGCACAGTTTAGTGCACAATAGGTTCCTGTGAGAGAAATAGAAGGGAAAGATATCCCGGGGATGTAGATCTTAAGCTTCTTCAATTAAATCACTCCTCATTAACAGTTGCTTCTATTTTTTCCATATTTTCTAGAATTTCTTCTTCCTCATCTTCAAGAAGGAATTGTTCTTCAAATCTTTCTTCAATGCTAGTTCTCCTCCTTTCTTTCATAGTTAATTTTTCGGCTTCGGCTACCATACTCAAAAGAACCGCAGCTAATCTGGCAGCAGTTTCAGTTCTCATGGACGCTTTTGCTTCACTCTCCCCATTATGAATAATCATGCTTAAGTTGGCCGGTCTAAACTTGTCATGTTCATCAGTGCGGGCTTCCCATAAGCTTAGAGCAATATATTTATCTTTTGCTCCCATGTAGACTCTTATAGTGTATCTTGGCTTGTTTGCCATCTTTTTCACCATCAGATACTGGAGACCTAATAATAAAAGTCTTTTGAAAAACCTTTAAAAACATGTGAAGAATTCTATAACACCCAATGAAGAGTTCAGCCTTGTCTGATTCGTGATGAAGGAGTGACGGACTGAGGGCTTTAGCATGGTGATATCATGGAAGTAATTTACAGTCCCTTGATCGTGAGTATATTTGGAAATATTGTCTTGGCTATTGTGAAAATTACTGTAGGAGCCCTATACTCTAGTCTAGCTTTAATATCAGATGGTGTACATTCTCTTTCGGATGTTATAACCAGTGTTTTTGGATATTTTGGGGTAAAAATTGCGTCAAAACCTGCAGATCAAACTCATCCATTCGGCCATTCGCGATTTGAATCTTTTTTTGCCTTTTTTATTGGGATGGCACTCTTTTTGGTTGCTTATGAGATAGGGAGGGATGCTATAAAACGGATTGTTGAGAACTCCACAATTGAAGTAAACGCTATTATGATTGGGGTTGTACTCCTTTCAATCTTCTCAAAAGAGGCAATGACTCAATACTCTTTGAAGGTAGGAAGAAGGCTGAATAATCAGATTCTCATAGCCGACGCTTATCACCATAGAAGCGATGCATTGAGTAGCGTGGCGGTTTTAGTAGGATTGGGACTTCAAAGATTTGGATTTAGTTATGGTGACGCTTTAGCGAGCGTGGTTGTGGTTATTCTAATAGGAAAAGTTGCTGTTGAAACTGTTCTCAAAAATGTAGGTTATTTAACAGGTACATCTGCTCCTCATGAGCTTCTAGAGGAGATTAAAAATACCGCACTCAGTGTTACTGGAGTTGTAGACGTCCATGATTTGAGGGCCCATTATGTAGGACCGAAGGTCCACGTTGAGCTTCATATAGAAGTACCTCCAGAACTCACACTTAAAGAGGCCCATGATATAAGTGAAGATGTTAAAAAACGTATTGAAAGGCTTGAGGAAGTTGAATTGGCGTTTATCCATGTTGATATTAAGGGGATAACGGAGTAGTGAGAGCATGAAAGTTGGAGAACTCCTCAAAAACATAATTCACCAGGAAAATGAGCTTTACAATTTATATAAGCTTGGAGAAACGTTTGCTACGTATGAAAATCCTATTTTGATTGAACATTTTCAATGGCTAGCTGGTGAGGAGCTAAGACATAGACAAACAATAGAAAACTTTCTTGAAAGTGGTAGTCTTGAGGATACACCAGTTGTAGAGTACTTGGAAACGTTGAGTCTAGAACCTTATTTCCAAGACACTAGAGCAGAGCCAGAAAGTATTGAGGATCTGATCTTAGAGGCATTAATCAGAGAAAAACATAGTTATGAGTTATATAAGAAGCTTAGTGAGATATTGAAAGGTTCTTTAAAAGAAATCTTTGAAATGATGAATCAGGAAGAACTAAAACATGCTTACAGATTGAAGATAATATATGAAAGTTTGGATAAGTAGTTGGATAAAATATCCGACTTCTCCATTTTCTATTTTTTATTATTCCGACGGAATTAATCTGCACTGTTTGTCATGTTGGCAATCTATAGTGGGGTAAGATATATTTACCTTTGTTGCTCATTATCTTATACTGATACTTATACTAAGGTATCACAAATACTAAAATAATGTGACAGGGGTGTTTATATGGCAATTGAAAAAGTGATGAAAAGAGATGGTAGAATCGTGCCTTTCGATGAGAGCCGTATAAGATGGGCTATACAAAGGGCAATGTGGGAAGTTGGAATCAGGGATGAGGAGCTTCTTGATAAAATTGTTAAAGATGTCATTAGTAGAATTAATGAACTTTATGATGGTCAGGTTCCCCATATTGAAAATATCCAGGATATAGTGGAACTTGAATTAATGAGAAATGGTCTTTTTGAGGTCGCTAAAGCATACATAATTTACAGAAAGAAAAAAGCAGAAGTAAGAGAGGAAAAAAGAAAGATTTTAAACAAAGAGAAGCTTGATGAGGTGGACAAGCGCTTTTCAATAAATGCTCTTAGAGTTCTGGCAAGCAGGTACTTAATAAGGAATGAAGAAGGCAAGATAATTGAAACTCCTAAGGAACTATTTGAAAGAGTTGCAACGTTAGCAGCACTTCCCGATCTCTTGTATGATGAGAGAGTCTTTTTAAAAGAGGGCAATTACAATCAAGATTTAAGTAAAGTTGAGTATTATCTCCAAAACTTTGAGAATTTTGATGGTGTTTACAGTATAGGCCGCTTTAAACTCAACAAGTATCACTTTGAGAGAATGATAAACCTCTATAAAGAATTGGCTGAAAAAGGCAAAATGAAAGTTAGCATTGATGAATTTTTGCGGATGCTAGAGCAGGGTGAGTTTGAAAAGTATGAGGAAGTTGTTGGAGAGTACTTTAACTTGATGGTTAACCAAGTATTTATGCCTAATACTCCTGCCCTTATAAACTCTGGCAGACCCTTGGGCATGCTTTCTGCGTGCTTTGTTGTTCCAATAGAGGATGACATGGAGAGCATAATGAAAGCTGCCCATGATGTTGCTATAATACAAAAAATGGGTGGGGGATGCATAGACGGAAATGCCAAGATACTCTTCGAGAACGAAGGCGAAGAGCATCTAACAACGATGGCGGAGATGTACGAGCGCTATAAAGGCTTCGGCGAGTTTTATGACTCAGACTACCATCGCTGGGGAATAAATGTTGAAAAGGTTCCGATATACGTAAAATCCTTTGATCCTGCAAAGAAGAGAGTCACCAGAGGGAAAGTCAACGTTCTCTGGAGATATGAGCTTGGTGAAGAAGTGACCAAGTATGAGATAAAGACCAACAAAGGCACTAGGATTCTAACATCGCCATGGCACCCGTTCTTTGTACTCACACCTGAGTTTGATGTCGTTGAAAAGAGAGCGGATGAACTCAAGGAAGGAGATATTTTAGTCGGAGGAATGCCGGACGATGATATTCATGAGTTCTTCTTCGATTACTGGCTTGCTGGATTCATAGCAGGTGATGGATGTTTTGACAAGTATCACTCGCACGTCAAGGGACACGAGTACATCTACGACAGGCTGAGGATATACGACTACAGGACTGAAACCTTTGATGTAATAAACAGACATCTTGAGAAAACCTTTGGAAGGAGGTACACCCTTCAGAGGGACAGGAACATTTACTACATTGACATAAAAGCTAGGGAGATAACCTCTCACTACTTGGAACTCCTGGATGGGATAGACAGCGGGATTCCACCAAAGATCCTCAAGAATGGCCATGATGCCGTACTGTCATTTATAACTGGGCTCTTTGACGCTGAGGGACACGTCAACAACAAGCTGGGCATCGAACTTGGAATGACGAATAAAAAGCTGATAGATGCCATCACCCATTACTTAAACACCCTCGGAATAAAGGCCAGGATGAGAGAAAAACCTAGGAAAGACGGGGTCGATTATGTAGTTCACGTTGAAGAGTACTCTTCACTTCTCAGGTTCTATGAGCTTATAGGAAAACACCTCCAGAACAGGGAGAAGAGAGACAAACTTGAAGACCTCCTAAACAAACACAAAGGAGGAACGTTTGGTCTCCCGCTCAACTTTGAGACGTTTAAACAGTGGGCTTCAAAGTACGGCGTTGAATTCAAAACGAATGGTAGTCAGACCTTGGTCATAGTCAAAAATGAAAAAGTATCCCTCGGACAGTGGCACACTAGGGGAAGGGTTTCGAAAGCGGTTCTCGTGAAAATGCTTAGAAAGCTCTATGAAGTGACGGATAGCGAAGAAGTCGAGCGGATGCTCCATCTTATTGAGGGTCTCGAAGTTATTGGGGAGATAACCACTACCAATGAGCCAAAGACCTTCTACGACCTCACTGTGGAAAATTACCAGAATTACCTTGCCGGGGAGAATGGAATGGTTTTCGTCCACAACACAGGCCTTAACTTCTCAAAGCTCCGTCCTGAAGGGGACATTGTTGGAACAACAACTGGGGCAGCATCAGGAGCAGTTAGCTTTATGCACCTCATAGATGCCGTTAGCGATGTGATAAAACAAGGCGGAGTGAGAAGAGGCGCGAACATGGGCATCTTAGAAGTCTGGCATCCAGATATCGAGAAGTTCATACATGCAAAAGAACAAAACGTCGGAACGAATGTTTTGAGCAACTTTAACATAAGCGTTGGTTTGTGGAGAGACTTTTGGGAGGCTCTTATGGGGGGCAAGAAATATCCTTTAATTAATCCTCGCACTGGAAAGAAAGTGAAAGAGATCGATCCCAAGAGTCTTTTTGAGGAATTGGCATATATGGCTTGGGCAAAGGCAGATCCGGGAGTTGTATTTTTTGATGTGATAAATAAAAGAAACATTTTAGAGCCTGCAAAAGGAGAAAAAATCCGTGCAACTAATCCATGTGTGATTGGTGAGACGAGGGTCCTGACTGAAAATGGAGAAATAAAAATTGAGGAGCTGTTCAACATCGCCAAGTCAACGAGCACTGAAACCCTTAACGTTCTCGACGAAGGTACGCTCGGAGATGGAGGCGAACCAAAGGCATACCTAATCCCAATAAAGGTAATAGCCTCAAATGGCGAACAAGTAGAAGCATACGTGTGGAAGGTTGGGTTTAAACCTTCAATAAAGATTGTCCTCGAAGACGGAACTGAACTCATAGGCGATGAAGAGCATGAAGTGAAAGTTGACGGACAGTACGTACAGCTGAAGAATCTCCAAGTAGGGGCATGTGTTAGGGCCTATCCCGAAGGATGCAAAAAGGTTATACGCATAGAGCCCGTCGGCAATAAACTCGTTTACACATTAACCATGAAAAGAGTCCATGAGTATGTGGCAAACGGCATAGTCAGCAAGAACTGTGGAGAAGAGCCTCTCTACGACTACGAAT
>QMUF01000024.1 GCA_003663525.1 Thermococci archaeon
GAATTTGTCAATAAAGATTTGGTCTGCGAGATCGGATATTGGATACAACGCTCCTTTGTCGATAAATATTGGTGCCCATGAACTGTCTACATAGAATACATCTGGCGCAACACCCGCTCCAAATGAAGCAAGAATGTTCTCGTGAAACATCTGGGTAATCACTTCATATTTGACTCCGATAGTTGGATTCTTTTGCTCAAATTCATTGATCATTCTTTCATAGTTCTTCATTTCAGTTTCTCCAGCACTCCAGCCTGCAAATCTAATGAAAACTTTTTCTTGAACCTGTGTTTCAACTTTGGTCTCCGTCTTAACTTGGGTCTCTGTTTTTGTTTCTCCAGTTGATGTCTGGGTTTGGCCTCCTATACACCCTGAGGCCACTACTGCAAAAAGCAAGACAAAAATCAAAAGACCTCCAAAGAGGACTTTTTTCATTCTTTTTCCCCTCCTTCATTAATGTCCAAATAATAGGGTCTGTCAATATTTATACTACAATGATATTATATAAACCTTACTAATGTAGTATCCAATATATTTAAATAGTATTATTGCGCAAAAATATCAGAAGCAGTGAGCAGTGGGGGGTGCCGTAATGGAAAACTATACTTTTTTAATTGAAAAACTACAAGAGCTAGGGCTCACAAAAAGAGAAGCTGAAGTTTATCTTACCCTCCTCATGAAAAATGGGGCCACTGTAAAGGAACTTTTGGAGTCTCTGGATATTCATCAGCCCCAACTTTACAATATAATTCAAAGCCTGATTAGAAAAGGATTTATTAGAGCCTCTTCGGGAAGGCCGAGAGTGTATACTGCAGGCGATATAAGTGCCCTCATAGATGTTCAAAAAATGAAATTTGATCTTTTAAAGAGTACTCTTCAAGAGGAACTCGCAAAAATAAAGAGTAGATCTGAAGAAGAGGGGCCGTATATCTCAATGGTTAGGAGTTTAGAGGGTGTCTTGGCAAGTATCATAGAAACGATAAACGTTGCCGAAATAGAAATTCGAGCTGAACTTCCCACTCCAGTCTTTGAAGAGCTTAAACCTTATCTTCTAGGGGCTCTCCAAAGGAACGTAAACCTGTATTTACTCGTGTACCCAAGTACTGTAAGCTTTGAGGAATTTGAAAGATTTAAAGACCAGGTGAAAATAAAAACCTCTGAACTAGGCAACTTCTTGCTTGTTATTTCAGACTTGTCTAAAGCAGTATATGCTAAAAGGAGATTTTTCAGCATCCATAAGCTACCGGTCTCGAACACGGAGGTCTATGGCTATGTAATCCATGAAAAAGATCTGCTTCTTAGATTACTAAACATTCACAACAACCTCTGGATAAAAGCTAAAGAGGTGTTATGCTGGATTCCAAGACCAGAATTGTATCCAAAAGTCTTTATTGAATTCTCTATGGCCCTTAACGAACTTGAGACTCTCTTAAGGCTTGGATATACTCCAATAGTTATGGTTGAGGGGCGCGATGTAAAAAGTGGCTCCCCCCTTGAAATTAGAGGCAAAGTTCGTTCTGTGAACCGCTTTGGAATTGTAAGTAACTTCGTTCTTGAAGGTGAAAAAGAAACATTAACCATCGGAGGCTTTGATGCAGAGGTTGAAGATGTTGAGGCCCAACGGATTACAATAGAGAAAATAGAACGTCAAGCAGGTGGTAAAGAATGATTGCACTGATATGGGACTTTGATGGAGTGTTAGTTTTTACCCCACATGAAGAAGCGTGGAGAAGAGCAGCTAGAGAGTATGGTGCTGATATAGATCATGGTTTCTATGTAAATTATGTCTCTGGTAAGCCCAGATATGAGGGAGCGCATAACATATTGGAACTTACTGGGATTTATGAAAAATACGGTGCAGACACCGAAGAAAAAAAGAAAAAACTTCTTCATGAGTTTGCAGAGTTCAAAAATAAGATAGTCAACGATATGTTTGACAGAGGCGAATATGAAGTCAACTGGAATGCGGTGGAATTTTTGATGGAAACAAAAAAAGCCGGGATCAAGAATGCTTTAGCTTCGGCATCTAAAAATGCAACAAACCTGGCAAAAAAAGTTAAGGTTGGGGAGATAACGCTTGCCGACTTGTTTGAGGTGAACGTCAGTGGAAAAGCCCCAAGTAAAAAAGAAGTATTTAAATTGGCCATAGATGAGCTAAAGGGAAATTTTCCGGATGTGAGATTTTTCTTCATTGTTGAAGATGCTCCTGCTGGGGTTCGTGCTGGAAGGGTGCTTGGTGCCTTCACTTTAGGTTATGAAAAGGAAACAGAACTTGATGCCGATATTACCTTTAGGAATTTTTCGGAATTAAGCATTGAAACTCTCCACAAACTGATAGAAAGGAGGGAAAAGAATGAAGTTTAGCTTCCAGTTTAAAGAGTACTCTCCAAAAACTGAGGAAGTTTATGGGACGATATTAACCCTTGGAAATGGATACATTGGGATGAGAGGTGAAATCGAACTTGAACCTACGATATACGGCACAACTGTTCTCGGGATTTATGATTATACCCCTTGTTTTTATAGGGAGATTGTGAATGCGCCTCGAGTAATTGGTTTGGGAATGATGTTCAACGGGGAACCCCTCAATCTGAGCACGCACAAACTTTTGAAATATGAAAAGGAACTTGATATTGGAGAGGGGAGTTTAAAAACTTGGATTGAACTGGAGACTAACAGGGGGGCAAGGATAAGCTATGAGAGTCTCAGAATTGTCCATGGTAAAAGAAAAAATGTTGCTGTGCTTAAGTTCAAGTTTAAAACGGACAAAAAAGGGTTACTAACTCTGATCAATCCGATTGATGTTGATGTCGCAAATCCCTCCTATCGCCCTGAGATACTGGTTAGGCACTGTTATGCTGAGGAACTCGATTTTGGGGAAGGCTTCATATATGCTGGGGTTAAAACCATAGATAAGAAGTACACTCTTGGAATAGCTAGTTCCCTTGTAACAGATGAAAAAGCCAGCAGGAGTGTGGTTAAGAGCGCTAACGGCATAGCAGAGGTTCTCAGCATAGAGGTTGAAGCCAATAGGGTTTACGAGTTTGTTAAATATGTGGTGATTTCTTCCGAAAGAGCGCCCGCTCTAAAGGATAAGACTTTGAAAGAGCTTGGAGAGCTCAAAAAACTTGGTTTTGACAAGCTTTTTGTTGATCACAGGAAATACTGGAGCGAGATATGGAAAAAAGCGAAAGTTGAGATTGATGGAGATAAGGAAGCTGAAAAAGGTCTTAATTTTAGTCTTTTCCATTTAATCCAGTCTCTACCGAGAGACAGCAACATCTCTCTAACGGCCAGAGGTATACATGGGTTTGGATATAGGGGGCATGTGTTTTGGGATACGGAGATATATGCACTTCCATTTTTTATAGCTGTTTTTCCCGAAGATGCCAAGAGGATGCTTATTTACAGGTATAGAAACCTAGAAGCTGCTAAGAAAAATGCAAAACTGAATGGATACGAGGGAGCTCAGTTCCCATGGGAATCTGCTGATGACGGATATGAAGCAACACCATCTCTTGTTCCCCTTGATATGGCGGGAAAGGAAGTTGTCCGTATTTACACTGGGGAAGAGGAACATCATATAACAGCTGACATAGCGTACACGGTAGATTTTTACTACAAGTTTACTAATGATGAGGACTTCATGGCAAAATATGGGCTTGAGATTATATTTGAAACGACTCGTTTCTGGGCAAGTAGGGTGGAATTTGACGAGAAGAAGGGTTATGTGATAAAGAAGGTCATAGGGCCAGATGAGTATCATGAACACGTAGACAACAACTTTTTCACGAATTTAATGGCAAAACACAATCTCCTTTTGGGAGTCACTTATTATAAAAGAGCCCTGAACAAAGGCGGGTCATGGAAGGAGACTGTAGATAGAGTGGGGGTTAGAGAAGAGGAGGTGCAGAAGTGGAGTGAGATAGCTGAAAAAATTTACCTCCCACCCCAGGTAGATGGAGTTTTCGAGGAGTTTGACGGATACTTTGACCTAGAGGATTACACCGTTGATCCACATGACATTGGGGAAGCAAGACTTCCCGAAGAGATAAGAAAGAAAATAGGAAAAACAAAGCTAATAAAACAGGCGGACGTTATAGCAACTCAATACTTGTTAAAAGACCAGTTTGATATTGAGACAATCAAAAAGAACTTTGACTATTACATCGTTCGTACAACCCATGCGTCCTCTCTTTCCATGCCTGCCTACTCAATAGTTGCCTCTTGGCTAGGGTATGAAGATCTAGCATATGAGTATTTCATGAAATGCGCATATATAGAGCTTAAAAATCTATATGGAAATACCCACGATGGCTTTCATCTTGCAACGGCTGGTGGAGTATGGCAGGTGCTTTTCAGGGGATTCTGTGGCATTGATAGTGAAGGAACCTCTATCAAAATTGCCCCTCGTCTACCTTCAAAATGGAAAGCAGTAAAGTTCGGATTTTCATTCAGAGGGACATGGCTTGAGATTAAAATTACTCCAAAAGAAGTTGCTGTAAGGAGTGCTGGAGGGAAAGAAGCTATTAGGCTTAATATAGTCGGCGAAGAACTCTTCCTAGGGCCTAACGAGCAGATTATTGTTTCTCTTTAATCTTCAATCTTGCAAAGCTTTTTAACCTCTATTCTAAACCTTCTCTGGGTGAAGGATGATGGAACTCCTTTATACCTACGAGACGCTAAAACTTGAGTTTCCAATGAGCGAGATTGATAAAGCTGATTTTGTAATCCTCGGCATACCTTTTGATGGAACGACCTCTTACAAGCCTGGAACACGGTTTGGGCCTACGCTAATAAGACAGGCCACGCTCAATTTGGAAAGCTACATCTTGGACTATGGTGTTGACCTCGCAGAGGTGAAGATAGCTGATGTTGGTGATTTAGCGATAGTTGCGGGCAATTCACTTGAAACCATAAAAAGGGCTGTGAAAACTATAGAAGAAATCAAGAAGATAAATCCCAATGCCATGCCCGTGGTATTGGGTGGCGAACACTCTATGACCTTTGCCCCAGTGAAAGCACTAAAGCCAAAAAGCTACGTGGTGTTTGATGCTCACCTTGATTTAAGGGAGAGTTATGAAGAAAATCCATGGAATCATGCATGTGTTGCAAGAAGGATTTCGGAACTTGGTATAAAGGTCGCTGAGTTTGGAATAAGGAGTGGCACGAAAGAGGAGGTGGAATACGCGAGAGAGAATGGTATTCCATGGGTTCATGCCCGAGACTATAGTATCAACAATTTCAAGGAGATCGTGAAAAAACTCCCAGAACCAATATACATATCAATAGATGTAGATGTCTTTGATCTTTCAATGGTGCCTTCTACGGGGACCCCCGAAGCAGGTGGCTTAGGATTTTGGGAAGTGATAGAGGCTTTGGAGTGCCTTGTGGAGCACAAAAGAGTCATTGGCTTTGATATAATGGAAGTGGCTGGAATGGAGCTTGGAGATGCCACGGCCTTAACTGCTGCAAAGCTTCTCTTTTACATGATAGGAATGCTTTTTAGGTAATTAGTTTTCTATATACATTTCTCTTATTGCCCGATAGTATGCTTTGTAGATATCTCTTTTTGTTATGACACCAATGAGTCTTTTGCTCTCAGGACTTTCAACAATAGGAAGAAGATTTTGATCATATCTCATCAATTTTTCAAATACATCATGGGCAGTTTCAGTTGGATATCCAAGAGCATATCCCTTACGCAGGAATCTTCCAACAGGTAGGGCTTTTATTCTTTGAGAACGATTTAAGAAGTCTTTTACACCAACAACACCCAATACTTCCATATTTTCATCAACTACTGGAAAACAATCGTGGCCGGTTTTTCCAACCATCTCTTCAACATCATTTAAGGTATTCCACTTGTATACAAACACGGGATTTATTGTCATAATTTCTTTTACTGGGATGGTTTTTAAGATAACTGGACGGCCGGTCTTTATGTGAATACCCTTCCGCTCAAGCTTTAGAGTATATACCGAGGAACCTTTTAGGATGAATCTTGCTGTTAAAAAGCTTGTTGTTGCTGAGGTTATTACTCCCGGGAGAAGGGCATATCCTTTCGTGATTTCTGCCACCATGAGTATCTGGTTTATAGGAGCCTGAATTAGGCCACTAAAGAACGCTGCCATTCCAGCTAAAGCATAGACAGCTGGATTGATACCAATGTTTGGGAAAAGAAGATTTAGAATAGTTCCATATGCGGCTCCAAGTAATGCACCAATGTAAAGACTTGGAGCAAATATACCTCCACTATGTCCAGAAGAAATCATTATGGATGTTGCTAGCATTTTTCCAATTCCAAGAAGAATAAGGATGGTAAGTGGTATTAATCCAGCAATAGCAAGCTCCATCCCTTCATAACCAACACCTAGTATCCCATAATTGGGAAAGAACATTCCAATGAAACCAACACTTAATCCTCCAAGGACGAGTTTTATCCATAGGGGTGCTTTCACATTTTCAAATCTATCAGTGAGCCAAAATAGGAACTTTGCCCAATAAGCAGCTAGGATTCCAAATATTAGACCCATAAAGAACAGAAAGAAGAGCTCAATATGTGCATGGACAATTTGAAGGGGAATATTGACCTCAAAAGCTTCTCCCAAAAACAACAGGGTTACAGTATTCCCAACTACAGCTGAGAGAAATATTGGAACTAGATTTATTGAAAAGATTCCCATATAAACGACTTCAAGAGCAAACATTGCTCCAGCAAGGGGTGTGTTGAATGTTCCTGCTATTCCAGCTGCTAATCCACAAGTAGTTAGAAGTTTCTTCATTTCTGGAGAGAGATTAAAGTACTGGGATAGTTCTGAAGCTAGAGAAGCTCCAATAAAGCCGATGGGCCCTTCCCTTCCAACGCTTCCTCCACTTCCAATGGTGATTGAAGTTACCAATGTTTTCAAAAGTGCTAGAATTCCTTTTATCTCACCCTTTTTGAAGATTACGGCCTCTATTACCTCTGGTATGCCATTCCCTTTCAATTCTGGGTATTTTTTAATTATTGGCGCCACGATGATACTTCCTATTGCTGGGAGGAGAATGTATCCAAGGTTATATCCGTTGTAATATATCGATATATGTGGTAGTAAAACCTCAAAAAATAATCCTCTCATGAGAGAAATTAGTTTTCTAAAGATGACCGCCCCGAATCCTCCCACTATTCCAATAATAAGGGAAAGCAGAAGAACTGTTGTCCACTTTTTTATGTATTTCTCTACTTTCATCAACTCCGAGTAGGCTTGAAGTTGTTATAAATGTTAAAGAAACCAAAGGTGAATATATTAAGGTTAAAAAGGATCACAAAAAGATCAAGCTTTCAATACTTCATCTAGCAGTTTTAAACCTATATTAAGGTACTCTTTGGCCCTTTTGTCGCTTTTTGCCTCTGCAAAGATTCTTATTATTGGTTCAGTTCCACTTGCTCTTATAAGAACCCATCCATCTTCAAAGAGAATCTTTGTCCCATCTGTTGTGTCGATTTTTAATTCCTCTTTCTCTGCAATCTCTGCTACTTCTGCCACTATTGCTTTTCTATCACCTTCTATGTGCTTCTTGGTTTTTACTTGGTAGAATTTTGGAAGTTCTTCTATGAGTTCGCTGAATTTCTTTCCTCTTTTTGCAAAGATCTCGACTATTTTTGCGACTGTCATGGCGCCATCTCTACCTAAGACGTGGTCTGGGAAAATAACTCCTCCGTTTTCTTCTCCTCCTACAAGTCCATTGTGTTCAAGCAAAGCTCTGGAAACTATCAAGTCTCCTACTTTCGTTTTCAGAACTTTTCCTCCATGCATCTTGGCAAGCTCGTCAATTATATGGGATGTCGCTATTGTAGTTACAACTAATCCTCCTTTGTTTTCTTCTAGCATTGCCTTTACTACAAGAGCGAAAGTCTTGTCACCCTGTATAAAATTTCCATTTTCGTCTATGAACACTGATCTATCGGCATCACCATCTTGGGCAACTCCAAAATCAGCTTTAAGGCTTTTGACTATTTTCATAAAACCTTGTAAATTTTCTTCATTTGGTTCTGGGTTTCTTGCGGGGAAGTGGCCATCTGGTTGAGCATTCACGCTGACTACTTTACATCCGAGCTCCCTTAAAAGGTAGGGTAACACTAATGAGCCAGCGCCATTTGAAGTGTCCACAACAACAAAGGGTTTTCTCTTTCTTATTGCTTCAACATCTACCTTGGCCTTTATTGTGTCTATGTAGGGCCTTATTATATCTCTCTCCACCAACTGGCCTATCTCGTTCCATTTTGCTTTATAGAATTCTTCTTTGAAGAAAAGTTCCTCAACAATGGTTTCTCTTTCCTTTTTAAGACCAAGACCATTTGGTTCAAGAAGTTTTATCCCGTTGTATTCTGGGGGGTTATGGGATGCTGTTATCACGGCCCCTCCATCAGTTCCAAAATATTTGCACGCGAACTGGATGGCTGGAGTTGGGGCTACCCCGGCATCTATTACATTGATTCCAACACTTAAAAGGCCACTTATCAATGCATTTTTTAGCATTTCCCCACTAACTCTTGTATCCCTACCTATAACCACCCAGAGCTCTTTGTCTGGTTGCTCTCTTTTAAGCAGTGTTCCAAAGGCCATTCCTATTTTAAGTGCAAATTCAGGAGTTATCTTTTTGTTTGCAATCCCTCTAACACCAAATGTTCCAAATATTTTGCCCATTTTCTCACCCCATATAAGCACTTTTATAGGCTCTGAGATAATTGCCCATCGATTTTCCCATTTTTAATCTCTCCCAAAGTCATCTTGGAAACGTTCAATGTCGTCTTCTCCTAAATATTCACCTATCTGAGTTTCTATGACTTCGAGGGTTACTTTTCCTGGATTTTCAAGTCTGTGGATGACTCCTGCTGGAATAAACGTACTCTCTCCGGGCCTTAAAAGAAGTTCTTTATCTCCAATCCTTACTTTTGCAGTACC
Organism: Thermococci archaeon; assembly: GCA_003663525.1. Lineage (GTDB taxonomy): Archaea > Methanobacteriota_B > Thermococci > Thermococcales > Thermococcaceae > Thermococcus_A. The sequence goes on from QMUF01000024.1 coordinate 8,949, forward strand.
CCTAACTACAACCCAATGTTCGGAGCGGTGGTAATGTCTTTGCACAGAAAGCCTCATGTTAGGAAGTACCGTTAAGCGTTTTATCTTGTATCTTTCTCCTTCTTCTAGTATTGTATAGGATCCCCAAGGCCGATAGGCAGTTCTGTGGACTAAAGCTCTTTCATCACGTTTTTCAATTAATTTTTTGTAAACTTCTTTGACCTTTTGAGTTTCACCTTTTTTAGCTACAAGAAGTGCATCCCCAGTATCTATTATTACTAAACCTTCTACACCAACTGTAGCTGTCAATCTTTCTGTTATCACCAAATTATTCTTTGAGTCAATGTTTATGTGATCTCCTTTAAATCCACTTATTCGGATGGCGTTTCCACTCTCATCTTTCTCAAAGGCCTCATAAAGGGCATCAAAGCTTCCTAAATCATTCCAATATGTATTTAATGGCACTACTGCCGCTTTATCTGTTTTTTCCATCACACCATAATCTACAGAGACTTCGGGAACTTTTTCATAGGCTTTTTCTACGTCTTCTGCTTCTTCAAATGCCTGATAAACCTCAGGGCTCACCCGTTTTACTTCCTCAATAAAAAGTCTACTGTCAAATAAAAACATTCCACTGTTCCAATAATACCCATTTTCTACGTATCTCTTTGCAGTTTTGTAATCTGGTTTTTCTTTAAATTCATCTACCTTATAACCACCTTCAAGCCTCTCTCCCGGTTTTATGTACCCATATCCTGTGTGAGGCCTCGTAGGTTTAATCCCAAACGTGATAAAATAATTGGCAGCAAGTTTTTCAGCCTTTTCAAAAGCTTTTATGTAGTTTTCGTTAACTTTTATAAGATGATCAGAGGGCAAAACTGCGACTTTTGATTCTCCATAGTTCTCCTCTATAACTTTCATTCCCCAGTAAATAGCAGGTAATGTGTTTTTCCCCACTGGTTCTAGAAGGATGTTCTCCTTGGGGAGTTCAATACCAAGTTCTTTAAGGTCGTCAAGAATTCGGAATTTGTATTCTTTGTTTGTTACAATAAAAGTCTCTTTGGGTTTTGAAAACTTTAGTGCCCTCTCCACTGTTTTTTGAAAAAGTGAGGTATTGTCAAAAATTCTTATGAATTGTTTTGGCATTAATTCTCTACTCAATGGCCAGAGACGAGTACCTTTTCCTCCAGCGAGGATTAGGGTTTTCATGTTATCACCTCTATTAATTCACTTATTTTCTTTATATTTTTAGCTCTATTATGAGAGAGCCCAATTGCAAAAGGGTTATCAACAACTTCTAACATAGGAATATCGTTTTCTCCATCTCCTACGGCGTAACTTTCGACCTTTTCTAGTTTAGAATACAAATTCAGGAGAACTCTAGTCGCTTTTCCTTTATCTGTGGGCCCTGTTACAGTGTAAAATCGGCTTCCCTTTGAGACTTTAAGGCTATTTTTCTTAAGTTTTTCTTTGAATCCAGATTTGTTCCACTTAAATAGAGTTTCTGAGTATTCTCGTTGTGCAGCTAGTTTTGCAAGATGTCTTGAAAGGCCTGTGAATTCTACGATTTCCTCGATACTTGAGTTTCCATAGTATTTCAAACCAAATTCGCTGCTTATTTTATCAAGATCCCTTTTTATGATTTCATATGTTGTTCCAAGTTCAATGATCTTGTAATCCCGTGTTCCCCGAGTGAAAGGAAATTCGAAAGGAAAATAATTTTTTGGAATGTAGACAGCACTTCCATTTTCGACAATGAAGGGGTCCTTCACTTCTAGAGTGTTTCGGTAGTATTCTTGCTCAAGTCTTGTTTTTGAGGAGTTGAAGATTACTTTGAACCCTCTTTCTTTTAGAAAATCTACTATCTCTTTTGCGGGTTCTGGAGAGTAATCATCTCCAATTAATGTCTTGTCTAGGTCGAGGAAAATAACTTTCATAAATCAAACCTCAGTAGAGTCTCTTGATGGGTCTCTAATGTTTTCATCCACTTCTTGATGTCTATGTCCTTTATGGGCTTCATAATCCTTGGTTTTGGTGGTTCTTCATTCTCTTTTATTATTCCATGCATTCTGAGGTCTTCAAGAATGTTATTTTTCAACCTTTTTGAGGTAAGTTTTGAGTGGTATATGGTGGTTAGTGAAAGCAAAGCCATTTCTTTTACATGTTCTTGGCCTTTGTCTTCGTGGAAATGTGGATTTAGAGTTTCTAGTTGGAAGATCTCTACTCCCTGATCGAAGACATCTTGGGCCTCTTCTGCGTTTTCCCACGCCCCGAAACGTTCTAAGAGATAAACTATTTCATAAGGTTCTATTGAATACCCGGTTGAGAAAGGTAGAATTTCTGCAAGTTTCATTGTCATGGCATGTTCTCCTGCATTTCCGGTTACCATTATATTGGTTTCAAATGTGGTTTTTTCGCTTATGAGTTGATTCAGGTAGCGGTTAGTTATTTCACTTACTCGCCCCCACTTTTTAAAGTACAGTGTTCCTTTACTAACTTTTGGTTTATGCCTCCAGTGGAGTCTGACCATGGTGTATTCACTTTCACTCATAAGGAATCCAGCTGCATAATCTTTTACATACTCATTAACGGCGCCGGGGATGTAGTTGTCGGCATCAACAAATCCAACGTATTTTACTCCTATGGCTTTTGCAAGTAATATTCCTACAATCATTCCTTCGCCCTTTCCACTTCTCACGAGACCTCTTTCATCGAGAATATCATTGTATCCAACTTCTTTAAACGCTTCTGCTAATCCAGGGTCTTTTTGATGAACCATAGTAACTTTGGAATGTGTTAGATTACAGAAGTGTTTTACCAGATCAACTTCTTGTTTAAATCTGTTGGGCCCTTTTCGTTTGCTGTTCGAAACAACTATAATTGGTGATTTGTGAGGGATGGCTTTGAGGACACCATCCACTAAATGAAGTTTTTCATTTTTCATAGGGACTACTATTGCCATCTCTCCGATTGTTTTGTAAATATCTCCTCTTGGGATATTCTGTACTGTGAACATTGGGACATCTTCAGTTTCAGTATCCATTTTGATAACTTTCTGCAGTTCATAAATTTTTACAGCTCCAAAGATTTCCTTATAAACAGGAGCTTCTAAGAGCATATTACCACCTCCAAAGTGAGTAAAGCAAGTAGAAAGATCAAAATACCTGCCTAATACTTTTTATATTTCTCCATATATAAATTTTACCCTAAGTTAGAAAAATAGAGAAAGTTAACTTTTTCTCATAGCAAATTCACTGATAAATGCAGAACTTGAAATAGTATCTCCAATTCCTACTGTGCTCTTTGGCGAGGTTACTATCTTTGTTGGCACGAAAGCAAGCTGTCTATCTACCATATCAATCAGGCCATTTTCAAACTCTGTGAACTCTTTTTCAAGTTCTTCTTCGAATACAATAGCTCGCTCGTTTGTGGGAACACTTAGGGCATCTCTAATATGCTCTATCCTTTCAATATTCCCTTTCATGGCTTTTGCTGCAGCTGCTAATGAAGCAAATAGTAATGCATCCCTAACTTCTTCACTTCTGTACTTGGTTAGGGCTAGATAGTAACCGTAAGTATGAAAGTGAATCCTACCAATCCCTGTCTCATCCATTAGGAGGTTTATTGCATCAATGATGGGGAATACATGACCCTCAAGTACTTCCTTTGCAAGAGTCTCATCTCCTATTATCTCGACTATGGAAGCAAGTTCCACTTCATTCAGACCCACACTTGTGAATTTTGGCAAAATTCCTATGAGCTCTTCTCTAACTAGCCTATTAGCGGTATATGCGAATTCAAAGTGACTTCTCACCCCGTATCGGTTTAAGCTATTTAGATGACTTTCTACTCTATCCAACACATCTCGATAAGTTGTCCCATCGGAGTAATACTCCTTGAGGACTTGAAGGCCGCTTATTATTGCTAGCTCAACTCGTTTGGCTATTTTCTCAAAGCCTTCCCTAAATTCTTTCCGCATGTAAACTCTTGCATTGTAGTCATCAGCGTTAGCTATAAATCGGTTTTCTCTTGGGGCCTGAATATCAAAAACCTGAAATCCTCTGGGAAACTCATATATGTAGTGAATGAGCTCGTTCTCTTCTTTAACTGCTTCTTTAGGATGAACCAGTTTTAATTCCTTTCCTTCAAAAATAGGGACGTAAATTGGCCCATCTACAAATAAATCCGCTTGAAGTTTTGGATTTTGAGGGACATGAACAATAGTTGGAATCCTATAGACTCCTCCAAGAAGGTTTGCCATTATCCCTGCTTGACCTCCAATTCTCAGCTCATCCCATCCCCATTCCCTCAAGTATCTCCTAATCTCTTCGCTTTCTACAAACCACTCCATAGCCTTTCCACGTTTTATGCTCCTTAATATCCCACCAAAAAGATGCTCAAGTGATGAAATTCTCTCGGTGGGAGTTTCAATAACCTCAAAAGCTCGTTCTTTCCCTATTTGGTTTATTCTCTTTTCTAAATCATCTTTATCAAGATATTTTATGACATCAATGTTTGTGTTGTAGGCCAAAAGAACGCCCTCAACATTTGGAATTGCATTTACAGCATTTTCAAAGGCGTTGATATATAGGTTTTTCCATAATCTTATCCTCTCTTTGAGGCTTTCCTTCATAGCTTATCACCTTCAGTGTTAGTATGCATTCAAAATTAATAAACATTAGCTAAGATAAACTTCAAAAGCTTTTACCTTAAACTACGGATGATGATAATCAAAGGGATTGGATTGGACTCTTCATCAAAAATTGCTTTTCAAAGCCATGCCCACAGCGATCATTTTGTTAGTGCTGATATTATAATCTCAACAAGGCCTACGAAGTTCCTCAGCCACCTTAAGAAAGCCGGGTTTTACAAAACCTACAGTTTTGAACGGAGTTTTTACATTGGCGAATATAAGGCAAAGCTTTACCCTGCGGGCCATATGCTGGGTTCTGCCCAGTTCTATATCAAATTCGATGAATTTTCACTCCTCTACACTGGAGATGTAAAGTGGTTCAAACTTAGAACGGCTGAAAAGAGTAAATTCAGAAAAGCAGATGTCTTGATTATTGAAGCCACCTATGGACTTCCCATGTACAACTTTCCGACTCCAAAAGAGGCAGAGAAGAAGCTTATAGCTTTTGTAGAGGAAGTTTTAGATAGAAAAAAAGTTCCAACTTTATATGCAAATCAAATGGGGAAGGCTCAAGAACTACTTAAAATTTTGGATATTCATGGTTATTCTGCCAGAGTTTCAAACAGCATACGGAAAGTTGCTAAAGTGTACGAAAAATTTGGTTTGAAATTCAACAATATTGGAAAAGATGGTGAGGTTGTAATAAGAGGATTTAAAACCAAAAAACCATTCGATGCAATCCATCCTTCTAAACTGTTTGTATCCGGATTTGGTAATTTAAAATTAAGTAACCATGCAGACTTTTGGGAGCTTGTAAAGATAATTGAAAAAGTTAGGCCTGAAAAAATCTACACTCGATATGGTTATGCTAGAGAATTTGCCCAAATTTTAAGAGGTCTTGGATATGATGCTCGGCCTTTAGAGGAAGTTTTATTTTTTGGGGAATTAATTTAAAGAGAAAGAAAATCAGAGGGATTCTAAATACTCGGCGTACTTTTCGGCAGTCATGAGATCTTCTAATTCCTCTTCAAGATTGCTTGGTTTTATTTTAGCAATCCATGCATCATAGGGATCTTCGTTGATCTTTTCTGGAGCGTCTTCGAGCTCTTCATTAACTTCAATGA
>QMUF01000025.1 GCA_003663525.1 Thermococci archaeon
CATTTTTCTTAAGATAAAAGAAATTTAAACGAAAAATATTTAAATAATTTAAGTGAGAGTTCCAAAGAGGTGAACTATATGAACAAATTTAAATTACCGGATCTTCAGTTAAAGATTCTTCGTGAACTCTATTTGAATTCAAGAGTTACATATAAAGAACTAGGGAGGAAGCTTGGAGTCAGTAGTGTCACTTGCTACAATAAAATACAAGAAATGACTAAAAATAACATCATCAGGAACTTTACTGTAGATATTAATCACAAAAAACTTGGCTATACTTTAGAAGTTCTCTTAGAGCTCAAAGTAAAGAGAGGATTGCCCAGGCCTGTGGCCCTAAAAATCCACAAGCTACCCCATGTAGAAGATGTGTGGGAGATTACCGGGGACACAGATTTGATTGTGCGGGCTTATTTTAAAGACGTGGATGAGCTAAATGATTTTCTCCATATACTCGGGAATAACTATCCAGAAATCGAAAACGTGATTACTCACGTGGTTTTGGGTAGTTATAAAAATCCAGAACCTTGGTTCTAATTTATGCTCGCCTTAAAGACTTTATTTTTTATTTGCCATATCCCTGTATAAAATTAATATTATCCAAAATAGTTGCTGTAAAATTTTAGATTGTTAATTTCAGAGTTGAAAAATGATAAAAATATTAATGAACAAGAAACTATAGATGATCTAGGAAGTGATGAAAATGGGAAAATATAAACCGCTTGACCCTCTGGAAGTGCCGAGGTTTGCGGGCATTAGGAGTTTTTGGCGCCTACCACACTTAAAAGAGATCCCCAAAGATGTAGACTTTGTGATCGTCGGAATACCCTTTGATACCGGAGCTTCATATAGGGTTGGAGCTAGGTATGGACCAGAAGCGATTAGGAGCCAATCACTTATATTAAGAACCCACAACCCAGTTTTAGATATTAGCCCCTTTGAATATTGCTCAGGAATTGATTATGGAGACATACAAGTTATCCCTGGATTTATAGAGCATTCCTACGAAACAATTGAAAAAGAGTATCGCTCAATAATAGACAAGGAAGTGATCCCAATAGCTTTGGGGGGTGATCATTCAATAACCCTCGCTGAGCTTAGGGCGATAGCTAAGAAGTACGGGCCCGTGGCGTTAGTTCAATTCGACTCCCACACAGATACTGATCCCGATTATTACGGACACAAGTATAATCATGGAACACCGTTCATAAGAGCTGTGGAAGAGGGTTTGCTTCTTACCGAGCACTCTATTCAAATTGGGATAAGAGGTTCTACATACTCCAAAGATGAAATAGATAAAGCAAGAGAACTTGGGTTTGAGATAGTAACTGCCGAAGAAATGTTCAAACTTGGAGTTGACAAGGTAGCGCGGATGATTCAAGAGCGTGTAGGCGATGCTAAAGTTTTTGTAACGTTTGATATTGATTTTATTGACCCAGCATATGCTCCAGGAACGGGAACACCTGAAGTAGGTGGCCCTAGTAGCAGAGAGGCACTAGAGCTAATAAGAAAAGGACTAAAAGGATTAGATTTTGTAGGCTTTGATTTGGTGGAAGTTTATCCTCAATACGACCCGGGCTTTATTACCTCGCTCTTGGCTGCAAACATTGTCTTTGAATTCATTTCATTAATTGCTTTGAACAAAAAGAATACAAGAGAATAGAAAGGTTATATGTAGCTAATAGAAAAGAATCCTCAGGCAATATCACATGAAACAAATTAAGCTTGATGATGTTTTGTATCCTTGAGTCTCCTAATACTTCAATACCCCCTTCTAACATAGCCTTAACAATATTTAAATCAGCGCCCACTCCCTTTGTCACTCCTACTGTCTCAATTCTACGTTTCCTACAAAAATCTACGATCTTCCTGCCGTTTTCTTGGATATTCCTTAGATTAATTTTCAAACAAGGAAACATACACCCCTACAAGCCAAGCATTACATTAACACTGCAGTCAGGCAGACCATTGAAAAACATTTGCCTATAGGAAAAGATTTATAAGCAAATTTCTAAAATGCCCATAGGGTTAAGATCATCATGAGGTGAGAGTTATGGCTATCTGGCAAGGAAGATCACTAAAAAAACCTTCAGGTGGAAGAATCATATTCACAAGAAAGAAGAGAAAAAGAGAGCTTGGAAGAGAACCAGCACTAACTAGGGTAGTTGAAGAGAATGAAGAAAGGAAAATCATAAGGACGTATGGAGGCAACAGAAAGGTTAGACTCGTCAAGACCCTCTATGCAAATGTCTTCGAGAATGGAAAGGGTAAAAAAGTGAAGATAATCAGCGTTGTGGAGAACCCGGCTAACAGACAATACGTTAGGAGAAATATAGTCACAAAGGGTGCAATTGTCCAGACAGAGATTGGAAAGGCCTTAGTAACTTCAAGACCAGGTCAAGATGGTATTGTAAATGCAGTTCTTCTAAAAGAAGAAAGCGCTTGATTTTTCTCTTTTTCTGCGAATTGCTTATATACTTCAGTGTTTATTTTATAATGGTGTAAGTAATGGAATATTCACGACTTGAAAAGATACTAGGGAGTTTATTTGTTGCATTCCTTCTCTTAGCGAGCATAAATTTTCTGAGAGAGCTTGAAAATATCCCTCAAAGACCAGATTATACATACTATCAAGAAAAATATGGCATAACACCTCTTCTTGAAAACCAAAGTCGTCTAATGGAGCTTGATAGAGGGCTTTATGAGGGATATAAGAAGGCTGAAAGTAATCTTACGGAAGTTGAGAGGGTTTATCTTTTCAAAAGGGAAGAGTATAGGGTTGCACTTGAGAGTGGAAATGCAACAAAGGAGCTTGAACAGGAATATTTGAAAGCAAAAGAGGAATATGAAAAAGCTTATTTAAAATACCTTGGAGCAAAGAGTGCTTATGATGATGTTCACAATAAGCTACAAGAGCTGAGCTCACAGATTCAAGAGTTGATGCAAAACGCGAATGAAGAATACAACCGAGCATATCAAGTGTATAGACTCAAGGTTTTAATGCTTAAACTTGCATTTGTTCTGCCAATTTTCGTGATATCACTACTCCTTCTCAGAAAGTACAAAAACATTTACACCTCATCGCTGATCGCATATTCAGCATTACTTCTCATCTACCTGACTCTCTCGGCAATATGGAACATAGTTCATATTATAGGTATTAGTCTCTTTGGAGCTGTGGCAACACTTGTAGCCCTTTACTACCTCAGAAAGGAGTATTTCAAGCCCGAAAGAGTTTATAAAAGGAGAATCGCCCAAAACAAATGCTACAACTGTGGATTCCCAATAAAAGACGACTACCTTAACTGCCCTAATTGTGGAGCAAAGTTAAAAGAAAAGTGTGAGCATTGCGGAGCTCTTAAGCCTATTCACCTTCAGTTTTGCCCATACTGCGGGCAATAGCTTCCATCTCTGGTTTAAGTATTTGTAGAACTCTCTTTTTTAATTCGTCTATTCCAATATTTTTCTCTGCCGCAATCCTTAGAGGTTCAACACCTTTCTTCCTTAGGAATTCCTCAATCTTCACCATCTTATTCTCATTGGCAATCTCAGTCTTGTTGAGCACTACTATGAATGGAAAGTCTCCAAACTCTTCATATATCTCTTCAAAAAGGTGCATTTGAGCCTCTATAGGGTAACCACAGTACTCACTTGGATCAAAGATGTAGATAACCAACTTTCCCAGATGCCTTAAGGCCAAAATTGCCTGTTTTTCAATTTCATTTCTCTCACTTAGCGGCCTGTCCAGAAGACCCGGAGTATCTATGACTTGGTATTTCAACCAATGCTCCTCGAATTGACCTACATTTATCCCCTTTGTCGTGAAAGGATATGTGGCAACTTCTGGTTTAGCATTTGTGAGCTTTCTCAAGAGTGTAGACTTACCCACGTTTGGATGGCCTGCAATAACTATCGTGGGAAGAGTAAGGTCAATTACTGGCATATCCTTTAAGACGTCTCTGGCCTTATTCAAATATTCAAGGTTATCATTTATGTCCTTCAAAATACTTGCTGCCCTACCGTAGAATTCCCTCCTTAATTTTGCAATCTCCTTCGGATCTCTCGAGTATCTTATTTTTTCCACGTATCTCTCCTCAAGACCTCTAATGGTTTTTATCGCCCAATTTATTGATGCTAAGGCCTTATGAAACATTCTTTTGTCCACAAGAGTATCAAGAAGCTCCTGGTAAAAAGGAGGAAGGGTTGAAACCCCGGGGGTTCTATCAAGAACTTTCCTAAGATTGTCCCTAATAACATTTGAAACAGTCCTTACTCTAAGCTCTTCCCTTTGTCTCGCCTTACTGATTATGTTGCCCCTTGGGGTAAAAGCAGAAGCTGCTTTTTCAGCCCGCCTAAAAGCTTTATCAATGATCTCATCTGCCAAAAGGATAGTAGGCATTTTTTCAAATGGATTCTTCATTTTCTCTCACCTTTTCTCACTTTTCCTTTTTCTCGCCTTTAGTGGATTCCACGGTGGGTTTTTAAAGATGTTGATTAAAGAGAAATCTTCAGACAGCGCATTGATTCTCTCGAGAATACTTGAAATCATTCCACCCTGAAAAAGTTGTTAAAAATAAAAATAAATCCACCAAAAAATAACGAAATACTCCCCTATTTGCCTGCTATCCTCACGTTCTCAAAGGCCATTGCTGGCACAATCATACTGCCTTCAAAAGGAAGTACTCTCTGCTCTTTACTAACCTCATAGAGACTGGGTAACAGCTCGTAGATATTTCCGCTCATCATGAAAACCGTTGAACCTTTCACTTCTCCATCTTTTATCAGAAAGGCCGGATTAGCCACCACTGCAAAGTTTCCATTGTCTGGGTTGCTCGAATGGGCCCCTTGAAATCCATCCACTAAGTAACCGTGGTCTATCTCACCCACAAGGTCCTCTAGTGACTTCTTGCCCTTTTCAATGATAACATTGTGGAACCCTATGCTTATCCCTCCAGTAGCTAGGCTCCTTTTTGCATTTCCAGTGCTTTCGACTCCTTGTAACTTCGCCCAATAGTTGTCCCAGATAAAACCATTGAAAACTCCCTTTTCAACTAACACATTTTTCCTAGTTGGGACTCCTTCATCATCTGCTATAACAGGATTTATGCTGAGCTCATGGAGTGGGTCATCATAGATTGTGAGGAGCTCGTTTGAAATACTTTCATTTACCTTATTGGCTAATGGCGTAGTGCCTTTTACAAGTTTTTCACCACTGAATGCTGGGAACAGAGCGTAGGATAAAAGACTTGAAATGGCCCATGGCTCCAAAATTACTCTTGCTTCCTCTGTTTTGCTTTTCTTAACATTGAACGCCCATTTAACTTTTTGAAGAGCTTTTCTAACAACTTCTTCAACGTTGAGATTAAGAGAAAGCTTTGCATCAAAGTCAAATATTCCGGGAGTTACTCTCCCTTCTCTCATCCCTACAAGCTCAAGATAGAAGAAAGCCCCTCCTCCTTCCTGAGACACATTTACACCATGAGAATTCATTATTAAACTTTCTCCCCATTCTACTCCACCAGCACCACCTGCAACAACTATTCCCTGCTCCTCCAGTGCAAGGCTTATCCCTTCCCTTGCAAGATCTACAAAGTAGTCTGGAGAGACCTCTTTAAGCTCCTTGTCAACTTTTCTCGGTTCCCTATATTTTCCGGGCTCTGGAAGTGAAGTCCACTTTTCATCAGGTTTGTTGAGTTTTGCCATCTTGTAAGCTCTTTCTATAGCCTCTTTGATTTTCTCTTTATTTCCAGTATCAACTATTGAAACCCCAAGTTTTTTGCTCTTAACACCCCGAATCACGGTAACGGCCCTTTCCCTCAGCATGGAGGATGAAACCTCGTTAAGTTCTATGTTCACGCTTGCATCCCTATTTTTGTAAATAGCAATCTCAAGCTCATCGAAGAATTTTTCTCCAAAACGAATTAGCTCTTCCATTTTCATCACCCTATTATTATTCCTCCATCAAAGCGCATATGTGGACCGCCAGAGCTAACAAAAGCACTCTGTCCCTTCCCACATCTTCCCATCTCAAGGCCAAAGTCTTTTCCTACAGCACTTATCTTCTTTAAGGCCTCAATTGCAATCCCGCTTATTGAAGTGTCCCTTATGGGCTTCGTTATTTCACCATTCTCTATCATATAACCCTCTTGAACTCCAACCTGGAATGCCGAATTAAGCTGTGCTTGACCTCCTCTGAAATCGACCACATAATAACCAAACTTAATGTCCTCTATCATCTCCTCAAACTTCCAGTCTCTGGGTTCAAAAATAGTATTGCGCATCCTTATTATTGGAGGATATGTGTAGTTCTCGGCCCTTGCATGGCCATTGGGTTCCATACCCCATTTGTGAGCATATTCCCTGTTCAGCATTATTTGCTTGAGAGTCCCATTTTCAATTATATGAATGTCCTTAACTGGCACTCCTTCATCGTCGTATTTATCGTTACCAAATCCACCTTCAACTATGCGCTCACTCATTGTGACATGTTCTGGTGCAACTTCTCTTCCTATTAGATCTTTAAATGGCGAATTTATAGTTAAATCTGCCTCAGCCAAGTGCCCGAGGGCCTCGTGAGCTATGATGCCAACAACTATAGGACCTGCCACTATTGGGAACTCTCCCCTCTTAGGAACAACCCCTTGAAGCTGGGCATGAACCTTTCTGAGAACCCTTTTGGCAACCTCCTCATTTGGTTCTCTCTCCTTAAAGAGCTCCCAGCCATGTTCAACTGCTCCTACTTCATCCCTTGCTGCAGCAAGTTTTTCTCCCTCTTTACCTGTGGCCCAAACATATTGCCAAACATAGTTAAGATCCCACTTTATCTTTGTACCTTCATTTGTCAGAAGAATCTTTTCACCACTTGCATCCTCATAGCGAAGCCATGTAGATTTTATCGATTTATCTGCTTTGAGAAGGCCCTCTAACTCTGCTAACCTTTCCACTTTTTCCTCTATTGGAACTTCTCTGGGTTTTACTTTCATTTTACTTTTTACAATATCTTGATGTGCTTTAACCTCTGCAAGCTGAATTTTCTCTTTTTTGGCCTTTGCTGTCGCCCTTGCAAGCTTATATGCACTTTCTATAGCATTTTCAAGCTGTTCAAGCCTGTTTGTTGATGCAAATCCCCATGCGCCATCTGCTAGAACCCTAATGGCAACTCCCATTTGGCCTTTGCCAGCGAAAGTCGTAAATGTACCGTCCTTGAGCTCAAGTGTATTTTTGTTTACATTTTCATATCGGATTTCAATATACTCTGCTTTAAATTTCTCTAGAGCCCAATTAAGGGCATTTTCTAACCTATCTTCCATTTCATATCACCCATAATCTAAATGTTTAGAACATCATTTGAATTTAACTATCCAAGTATAAAAGCATTTCTTTGTTCGCTAGTACACACAAGAAAACAATGAAATAGAGAAAAGGTGTGACCTACCCTTATGGAAAAAGTCTCTCCATCCGAAAAAAATAAATCTATTAACCTACAAAAAAGACCGAGGTGGAAAAGGTGTTTGATGTAGTTGCAATTGGTAACCTTAACTATGATATCACTCTTTTAGTAGAGAAATTTCCTGAATTTCATGAAAAAGTAATTGCTAAAGGCGCTCATTTTGGATTAGGTGGGGCTGCAGGCAATACTGCCTCTTGGCTCTCTCAAATGGGACTCAGAGTTGGATTTATCGGTGCTGTGGGCAATGACGAGATTGGAGAGGCCCATATAAATTACTTCAAAAAAATAGGAGTTGATGTAGAAGGAATTAAAGTGGTGAACGAGCCCTCTGGTATAGCAATATCTATGATAAAGGGCGAAGATAAAAGAATCGTCAAGCATCTGGGGGCAAACGCCCACCGAGAAATTGATTTGGAATACTTATCAAGAGCAAGGTACGTTCATATGTCTTCAAATCCAAAGGGAATTATAGAAAAAACAGTGAAATTCACCCATAAGAGGAATATCCCTGTTTTTCTCGATATAGGAGAGGCAGAACTTCCCAAATCAGTTGAAGATAAGATCACCTACCTTCTGATGAATGAGGATGAGTTCAAAAGAAAATATGGAGGTCTAGAGAATCTCCAAGCTGTAAAAAGCAAAAATTTAATAATAACCCTGAATGGGGGCGGCGCCTTGCTCCGAAATGAAAGAGGAGAAACCTTCAAAGTCAAAGGATTAAGTGCTAAAGTTATCGACTCCACAGGGGCCGGAGATGCCTTCGATGCCGGATTTATTTATGGTATAATAAAGGGATGGAGATTGAGAGAAGCTGCCACTTTAGGAACTTTCCTAGCATATTTAAGTGTCCAGAAAGTAGGAGCCAGAACCCCAATAATAGGCATTGAAGAAATTAAAAAGAAATCCAAGGAACTTAATATAGGACTCCCATTTTAATAGCTCTTTAATCCCACAGTTCTGGCTTGTTTTTCACTCCATTTATAAGATAAGTAACCTATTATTGCATAAAACCCAGAAAGGAGCATTAAATATGATATCTCATTAACAGAGGCAGTGTACCCGTAAGCCACGATTTTTCTAACTGCTTCGCTGGTCGGAGCGTATGGTAATGCCTTTGCCAATACTTGGAGGCCCATAGGAAGAATAGAGATTGGATACATTGCTCCACTCAATGCAAATACAAGCATCTCAAGTATTGTTATAAATGGACCCGGATCTTTTAAGTAAAGCACTAACCCTGCTGCTGCCATTCCAAGACCAATCATCCCTACTGCACCAATTAAAAGGAAGGGAAGGGCTTTCACAAAATTTAGGAAGTTAAACCGCACATCAAAGAGCAAGATAAAAATAGGAACATAAACACTCATGTAAAGAAAAGATAGAAAGAGTCGTGTGAGTACATTCCCCATGAAGAAGGTTATTCTTCTCATTGGAGCCGCAAAGGAATACTCGAGGGTGCCTGCATACAATTCATCAACTACACTCCACACAAATCCACTTAAAAATGTAAGACCAAATCCAAGAACCATAAAACCAAGAACTGCAAAGGTCACATAATCTGCATACCCTGTGATCTGTTGGAGGGCCCGAGAATTCCTCTCACCAGTTAATCCAATTCCTATCAACAGGGCCTGACCAACAAAAAAGAAGCCCATCATCACATCACTCACTAACCAAAGTTTATAGCTTGTGAAAATACGCCAGTTTTTCACTGCAACCCCATATAGTGCTCTAAGCTCATTAATAGCCTCCATATCCAATCACCCTTGTAATCCTTTCGGCCCATTTAAAGATTAAATAACCAATTCCCCAGTAAACTGGAATCAAGACTAAAAGCCAAGCTACCTCTCCCCAAACTTCTAAGTACCCCTTACCAACAAAGAGACCTCTTACAACAGCGGCAGCATGAGTTAATGGGAAGAGTTTTGAAAAAGCTATCATGGCTTTGGGCATAACATTTAATGGGAAGAACACTCCCGAGAAGAATAACATGGCAAATTCAAATATCTGAGCAAATGGCCCTATGTTTTTCAACATCATGACTAGTCCCGCAAATACAAAGCCAAATCCCAAAAAAGCTATCAATGAAGCAACCACAATTGGAAGGGATTTTAAAATGATTAAAAGGGTAAGAGGAATAGCAAAGATCACTACACCAATTGCAAAAACTATCATCATAAGAACAGAATCCATGAGAAGCCAACTAATGGCCAGTCCAGATAACAATTCCACAATTTTTGCTGGGGAAAGAATGTTCATTTCAAATGTTCCCCTCTGCAGTTCTCTCCTCACCCCCCACACATAAGCCTCCATTGGAGACACAGAAACCCACCATAGCACATACCCTATTAATGCATAAGTAGGATAATCCCCCATGCCGGTAGAAACTTCCAATAAAGCAGAATAACGTCCTCCAAGAACAGCTTGCCCAAAAAAGACAAACTGTAAAAGAAACACTATACCAACCAGTATAGAGCTTATAACCCTAAGAGGATATCGAAAGAACATTCGAAACTCCTTTTCTACGACTGCAGAGAGGATCAATCCCTCAACCCCCTGCCTGTGAGTCTTATAAAAACATCTTCTAGAGTGGGCTCTTTTTGTTCAACACTTATTATCTTCGCTTTTCTCCTAACCAACCATTCTACAACTTTTGATAACTCTTCTTCATCTACTGGGCCCCTAAGGACCGTAACATTACTTTCCATATCTCGTTCAACAATTGCTAGTCTCCAGGGGGTCTCCTCAGGCACGTTTCCTTTAAGACGAATTTCGACTGCATCTTCATTCATAACCAGCTTTTTGAGATTATCCGGAGTATCAAGAGCTATTATTTTTCCATGGTCAATTATAGCAATCCTGTCACAAAGTTGTTCTGCCTCAGCCATATAATGGGTTGTTAAGAGGACTGTCTTTCCCTGCTCATCAACAAGTTTTCTCACGAACTCTCTAACGAAAATTGAACTTTGGACATCCAATCCTAAAGTAGGCTCATCCAGAAAAAGTACCTTCGGATCATTCACTAAGGCCTTTGCTATCGCTAGTCGTTGCTTCATTCCCCGGGAGTAGTTCATTACTAAATCATTACGCTTTTCCCATAATCCTACAAGTTTAAGGAGAGATTCAATCCTCTCCCTTTCCTCCTCTTTAGATACATAGTATATTCTCGCAAAATATTTTAGATTTTCATAACCGCTTAAACGCCAGTAAAGGGTTCGTTCTCCCTCAGCAACGAGATTTATCCTCCTTCTAATTTCCCGTGTATTTTCTCTTATGTCATAGCCTAAGATTCTTGCACTACCGTCTGTTGGCTCCAAAAGTGTGGTAAGCATCTTTATTGTAGTGGTCTTTCCAGCACCATTTGGGCCCAAGAAACCAAATAATTCACCTTTTTTAACCTTAAAACTTATCCCTTTAACCGCCTCAATCCATTCTACCTTCCTAAATGGAAAAGGAATCTTTTTGGGATAATATTTTTTTAAGTTGTTGACTTCAATGGCATACATCGTGCTCCCCCTGAACTTATTCATACAAAAAACACAAATAAAGATAATGGTTTTTTATCTCCTCGTTGTTTGCAAGATCCCCTCCGAGAGGGTGGGGAAGGTTTAAATACTGTGAGAACACAGAATATAACGACCTCGTAACAGCCGTAAGGCTGGACGGCCCATAAGGGTTGGTGTAAAGTAACTCTTGATTCCGGCAGGATAGGGGGTAGTGGTCGTGTGAACCGGCCCGTGGGAAGCAAACTCCTCACGAAACTCCTTGCGTAAGCGAGGAGTAGTTCACCTGAGTGAGAAGACCCCATCCAAAAGAGTAGAGATGCGAACACTCTAAACTAGTGGAAGTGGTTCTGATGAGCCCTCACGAAGCCTCGCCCTTCGAGGTGAAACAGGTTACTGGGCAAAGGCTTAAAAATGGTAAAAGAGTAAACAATAGAAAGAGCAATAAGCACCCCTAAATGGCAATGATATCATGGAGGTGGCTTAATTGGAAATTACAATCGAGAAGTTTAAACCTAAAGTTACTAGACCATTCAAACGGAAGAATGAGTACTGGGTTAAACTTATCGACGAAAGTGGAGAGTATATAATGAAGTTTAAGACTCCCCTTGAAGCTGAGGATGCTATTTATGGCCTTCTTGACTTACAGGTGTATGGTGGGAAAGTCAAGCTCACCCTTAGAGAAGGAAATGTTATAGAGAATATTGAAATCCTAGAACTTTACAAACCTTCAGCAAAAGAGCTTGTTGATGAATATTTTACCGATTAAATTGATGCTCTTTTTTATACATTAACCCCCTCTTTTCGACAAAAATCTATATATAGGATTAGATTCATATTATATAAGTAGAATTACCAAAAGAGGCATGAAAAGCAATTTTTAGATTAAAATCCATTAATTTGGAGGGCTTAATAATGGCAAGAAGAAAAAACAAGGAACTCCTAAAGTTCGTGGAGGAAATTGGGGGGGAAGAAGCTAAAGAAGTAATTAAAGCCCTAGAAAAGAAAGTCGAAGCTACTGATGAAGAACTCGCAGAGATAACAGGGATAAGAGTAAACACAGTACGTAAAATTTTGTATTCCCTCTATGATAATCAGTTGGCAGAGTTTAGGAGAACTAGAGACAAGGATACGGGATGGTATTACTATTACTGGCATCTAGAAACAAAAAGACTATCCGATATAATAAGAAGCAAAAAAATGCAAGAGTTAAAGAAACTTAAAGAAGCCCTTGAAGAGGAAACTAAAGAAATCTACTATCATTGTGGGACTCCGGGTCATCCAAGGTTGACTTTTGATGAGGCCATGGAATATGAATTCAGATGTCCCCTATGTGGAGAAATGCTCATGCAATATGATAACACCAAAGTCGTGAAAGAACTTCAAGAAAGAATAAAGAAACTTGAAAAAGAACTTGGAATTAAAGCTTGATTTTTAAGTACTAATGAACTGCGGGGATGATAAGATGGAAATAGTCATTCTTGAGAAAATTTATGGAGATCGAAGTGGTTTTCAGAAACTTGATAAAAAACTAGATTCTCTTATTGGAGATTTAGAAGTTTCTTGGAAAATAGGAATCACTCAAAAGCAATGGGCAAAAATAACACTCGAAGGAGAAGATACAGAAATTTCCACAAATCTCATTAGAGAAGAATTTGGAGAAGTTCCATATAAGCTAAACAGCATTAAAGAAAGGGAGACATATAAAGGACGCTTTATAGACTTAGGAAAAGTTGGATATGGAATATATACTGATATAGGTGTCTTTTCACCTACTCCAAAAGATGCCCTCATTCCTCTTTATTATCTTAAATCCATATTTGGGGAAAAACCAGTTCGACAAATGATAAGACAATTTGGATGGGTAGATTACCTCCCTATTGAAATTGAGATAAAAAAAGTAGAGTTTGGCACAAGAGAAGTCGAAGCAGAATTTACAGAAAAGCAGGTTAAGAAAATAGAAAAATGGTTGAGCGATGGCCACGATAAAATTTTCGTCACTGGTACAGTAAGTGAGAATATTGAAAAGGCCCTTCTAGAAACAGGGCATTCCATGGATGTTATACGCCTGGAGGAGCTTGGATTGATGGAGACTTTGTTGGTTCTTAAAAAAGGCACTCAAGCCCCGGGGATAATAAAAGAGATTGGACCCTATGTGAGATCGGCGACTTTTGGTGCAATTAAATTCTCCGAATAACTTTCCTTTTTACTTTTCTAAAAAGTTAGAGTCCCTGCAGACTACCCTCTCCTCCCAAGGAGGAGGTTTGGAAAAGAAGGATTAAACGTATGACAAGGCCTGATGATACCAAAATAAGGGCCGGAAAGATTTCTGGAATAACGGGCAACAAGACCAACAAACTGAGGAATAACCAAAAGAGAAGGGCTTTACCACCTTTCATCCTCATTACCAATGTTTTAAAATTAAATACGGCATAAATGATTAAAATGAGCTGGATAAAGTCCTCTTTTACAAACAGCATTAAGTAATTGAAGTTCGCATCTAATGGCCATTTAGGGAAAGGTATTTTGAAGTAAAGATTTCCAACAAGAAGCCCAATTACCGTGAGACCTAAATATAAGTAATTCCTCATAGATTTTGTCGGAAATGCCAGGAACATGAAAAAAGGTATTAAAACAAAATATGGCCATATTAAAGCCCCAAAAGTGGTGATAAACGATAAAACCGCGATTCGTTTTATTGATTTAGTGGTTTCTTCAGTAAACATTGCATTCAAAATTATTCCCAACACAATTACAAGGGCAAATACCTCAAATAGGGATTCATTAAAGTTCTCAAGGGAGTGTCGAAAAGTAGGGGATGCGAAAGTGAGTCCAAAAACCACAAAACCAAGTTCTCTGTATGACTTTGGGACAATAAAAAATGATAAAGTTGCAATCAAGAATACCAAAAATAAATGAAGGATAAAAAGGGCCTCTTCACTTGGAGAGTAGGTATTGAAATAGAGATCAAGAACCAATGTTAAAGGAGTCCCACCCTTACCCAGCAAAGCATCTTGAAACGTTGATCTTACAAATCCTTCATCAATCGTAAACAAATTGGAATTAGAAAACCAAAGAACAATGAGAGCTACTGTTAAAATATAGAAAAAATGAGTGTAGGCCCCATTTTTTGAGAAAATGAAAGTAAATAAAATGACTAGTAAAATTCCAATCAAAAGACTTCCGTATACTTCCTGAGTTCTAAAGGCATGCTTTTGAGAAAAGGCCCTTTCAATCAAATATATATTCTCCTCACTTCCAGTGAAAAACACCACATTATCAAGAACAATTACTGAAGGTTTCAGTGAAGCCTCATAAGGAAGACCCGTTAAATGCCAGAATTCCATCATTTTTGGGTTTTCATACACGTTTCCTACAAGAACAATCGTATCTTCACCTTTTTCCTTGAATCTCGAGAGTTTTTCATCCAAATATTTGGCCCAAGCCTTAGAATATTCACTCTCACCTGGAAGTACGTGGTAACTCCTTCCATTATCAAGAAAACTTTCAAAAGCTTTTTCATTTGGGTAAAAGTCTAACTCCGCCGCTAAAACCAGCTGGAACACTAGCATCATTAGCAATATTGGTAAAATCTTTTTCATTGACGTCACCAAATCAGATTATATCACCTTCACAACC
>QMUF01000026.1 GCA_003663525.1 Thermococci archaeon
GAAGATAAAGGAAGCAAGAGAGTTTGAAGAATTGGCTTTGCCTGTTGAAAGAGTAAACACCAGTGAACTTCCCAGAAAAGATAGAGTAATACTTGAAAAAAGCTTGCATGAGGAATTGCCACCAGAAGAGAAGGAACGGCACGTTCTTCAATATAAAATGGCTCTAAAAGATTTCTTAATATTTAATGAAGACTCTCTAAAGGGGTTTTATGTAAGGAAAGGTTATGTCTACCTTAACAGGTCTCAGCTAATTAGATTATGGAAAAAAAGTTTTGAAAAAAACTTGGAGAAGGCAGTTAACATTCTTTATGAAATTCGGGAAGAGTTACCTAAATATTACATGAAACTGTACTC
Organism: Thermococci archaeon; assembly: GCA_003663525.1. Classification (GTDB taxonomy): domain Archaea; phylum Methanobacteriota_B; class Thermococci; order Thermococcales; family Thermococcaceae; genus Thermococcus_A. The sequence continues at coordinate 355 of QMUF01000026.1, forward strand.
TGAGCTGAGTGAGGTCGCAAGGGAGCATTTTAAAGAGAAATTTGAAAGATTAGGAAGTACAACTGCTCAACCTCTTCGGTTTAACCTCTTTCCTCCTTGTATTAGAATAACTTTAAATGGAGTGCCTAGTGGGTTAAGAAACTACGGAATAACAGTTCTTTTGACTTCATTTCTAAGTTATGCTAGAATCTGCCCAAATCCCCCTAAAAGAGATGTTAAAGTCAAGGACTGTATAAAGGATCTAAAGGTCATCAAGGAAGAAATATTACCAGTAATAATTCAAGCGGGCAATAGATGCAGTCCACCGCTGTTCCAAGATCAGCCAAATGAGATCAAAAATATATGGTACCACTTGGGGTTTGGATACACTCTAGAACCAAATTTAGAAGATAGTGGGAATTCTACTTGGTACTTCCCCCCCAATTGTGAGAAAATTCGGGCAAGTGCACCTCAACTTTGTAAACCTGATCGGGATTGTAGATATATCAAAAATCCTCTTACTTACTACCTAAGAAAGCTTTACCTGCTAAGTAAAAAGCAAAATACAGCTGGTGAGGAGCAATGAGTGAGCTTTTTAAGGAAATGACCAAAGAAGAAAGAAAGATTTACTACTTGAAGGAATGGAATGTGAAGGAAATACCTCCATTCATAACTAAAACTCTTGAAAATAGAGAGTTTGGTTTCGATCATACGGGGGAGGGTCCTAACGATAGGAAAAATGTATTTCACCATATAAAGGATCTTGAAGATTATGTAAAGATAACGGCCCCATATTCAATTTATTCAAGTGTTGCCCTTTATGAGGAACCTAAGAATATGGAGGGATGGCTAGGAGCAGAACTAGTTTTTGATATAGATGCGAAAGATTTACCACTAAAAAGATGTAATCATGAAGCAGGAAAAGTGTGTCCAATCTGTTTGGATGATGCTAAAGAACTCGCTAAAGATACTCTTCTAATTTTAAGAGAAGACTTTGGATTTGAGAATATTCATCTTATTTACTCTGGAAGAGGGTACCATATAAGGGTTTTAGATGATTGGGCGCTTGGACTAGATTCAAAAGCGAGAGAAAAGATTTTATCTTATATCTCCAGTGCTGAGGAGATAACGTTTGAGGATCTTCAGGAAAGGAAAATCTTACTCTCTTCTGCTTATTACAGAGTATTTCGACTTAGATTTGGATACTTTATCAAGCGAGTTTCCGAATATCATCTACGAAATATTGGTCTAAATAAACGTCAAATTGAGCAAATAATCGATAGAAGAGATGAAATATACGAGAATTTTGTAAAAAAGGCAATGTTAAGTGTGTTTTCTCGAGGTGTGGGTTATAAAACACTTCTAAGGCTTTTTAGCTTGTCGACTACATTCTCCAAAGCTTATTTTGATGGCAGGGTTACAGTAGATGTGAAAAGAATTCTAAGAGTCCCCTCTTCATTACACTCTAAAGTGGGCCTTGTGGCCACGTATATTGGAAATGATGAAAAAGACCTTGAAAAGTTCAATCCTTTTAAAGATGCTGTTCCGAAGTTCAGAGAAAAGGAGGTCAAAGAAGCATACAACCTTTGGAAGGAAACCATGGAGGAGTAGAAATGCTCCAAGGCAGGGTTAAAATAATACTTTCTATGTTAATATGGGGAAGCGTGGGGATTTTTGCTAGATACTCCGGGTTGGATGGTCTTAGATTGGCATTTTATCCCTGTTGCTTGCAAGACTCCTTCTGAAAGGGGAGGGGAGTGGGTAAGGTTTAAATACTCTGAGGATGCAGAATATAATGACCTCGTAACAGCCGTAAGGCTGGACAACCCGTAAGGGTTGGTGTAAAGTAGCCCCCGATTCCGTAAGGATAGGGGGTAGTGGCCGCGTGAACCGGCCTGTGAGAGTGAGGTTACCGGTAACGGGATGCCGAATGAACTCTCACGAAACCCCACCCTTCAGGACGGGGTAGTTCACAGGGTTCTTCTAGGAAGCCTAGTTCTTATTTTTGTGCACTCATTGCAGGACATTATGTGGGCCAAAAAAAGCTTTTTCAGCTGTGAGATACAAACTTCTCTTGTTGTGTGTTTTAGGAGTTATCTTAGCATTAAACTGGGTATTTTTCTTTTCTGCGGTAATATATACGGATATAGCTAAAGCAACCCTCATTTATTACTTGGCACCGATATTGGTGGTTGTTCTCTCTTCAGTGTTTTTAAGAGAGGATTACAAGAAAAAGATTATTTTTAGTATTTTTGGCATTTTTAGGAGCACTTATAATAGGCACTCAAGCTGAATTCTCTCTTGGAAATAAGGATTTTTTAGGAGTAGTGTTTGCTCTTTTAGGTGCAATATTCTATGCTAGTGTGACAGTGCTTGGTTAGGTATCTTAGAGATGTTGATAGTACATATTTAACATTTTTCCAGTTATTGTTTGCCACATTGATTCTTTTCCCCATTCTGGTGGGTGTAGGCACTTTTCATGTTACTTCGAGCTCACTTGCAATTATTCTCATTATAGCGATTTTTCATACTGTTGTTGCCCTTTTATATATGGATGGGCTTAAAGAAGTCGAAGCAAATGAGGCAGCTATTTTAAGCTATCTTGACCCTTTAAGTGCAATAGTTTATGCAGCAATACTCTTTGGAGAAATTCCTACATTTAAAACGGTTATTGATGGTTCGCTGATATTGGTAGCATCACTCTTGGACATAAAAATATGAGGTGAGGGAGCTATAGCCCGCCTTCTGTACTCTGGGGCATTTGACTGAGCGGCCTACCACGGGGCTCCCACCGGGAACTCATCGCCCCTCTCTCGGCCTTGCACCACGTGGGGCGGCCGTTTCACCGTTCCCTCTCAAGTCGTCGGCGGGTTATCTCGGGAACTCTTACGAGTTCCCTTCTCCGCTTTCATTCTCATACATGAGAGGACGTGTCGTTTCTGTGCCGTTGCCCTCCCTTTCAGGAGGTGCCTTGCGGCACCACGTTCCGGTGTGGTGGGCGGAACTTCCTCGGGTTTTAACACCCGACAGCCCCAGCCCCCTCACCATTTTACAGTAGGTGAACTACCTCCCCTTTCGGAGGGGGTCTTGCAAGCAAGGGAAAGATAGAAAGTTAATAAATGTTTCCCTATTTTTTAGGCAGTTCTTTATATTCTCTAGTTTCAGGCCTTTTAGGTCGTTTAAACCTACCTAGAGGGGATCTTCTCTTTGGTTTGGGCCGTTCACGCCTCTTTTGTGAGGAAGTAGGCATTAGATACAATGCTAATAGAAGCAGAAAGATTACTACAAGTACTGCAGCGAAGTACTTCAAAATGTTTCTCTCTTGAGGTGTGGGAAGAGGAGTTGTTGTATTTGTTATAGAGGTGGATGAGGAGGATGTTGATGTGGTTGTGTTTGGGGCAATTGGGGGGGTTATCTCTAAACTGTTGTTGATCTTTTGTTCTTTATTATTGCTCGTGAGAGAAAATTCATAGAATATTTTTTCTCCTATTGGGAGATCTTCAATGATGTTTACATAGTTTTCTCCAGGGTTTAAAGTTAGTGTCTGAGAGCCTTTATCAAGGGTTTGATTAAATTTAAAAAATTTATATGAGAGCTTGGTTGTTACTTCTTCAGAATTGGCATTATAAATTACTACAGAAAAATTGAGCATTCCAGTAGTTTTACTTAAGGAAACTTCTTTGTATGCTACATCCTCAATTCTGGGATATGCAAATACTTTATACGAAATGGATTTCTGACCAAGGAAGATTTTACCGAAACTTATCTTACTTATGACTTTCTTACTCCCTGGAGGTAATGGAGGTATGGTCACTTTTGCTATTGTAGTCCCTCTCGTTATTTCTAGTCTCTCAGTAGTATTGTGCAAAATGTTGTTATTAGCTCCATATACTTCAATGGTGTGATTAATTACAATATTTCTTTCGGAAAATATTGTTGTGTATACAGTGCTTGTTTCATCTTCCATGATCTCTGTCTTTTCTAGGGAAATTGAGGTTAGATCTACCCCAAAAGTTATGTAAAAAGCTTTGGAGAAAAGATAAGTGCCTTTAGGGTATTCCAATTTATAAATGAGTTTGTATTCTCCCTCCTGAAGGCCATAGGGTATTGGAATTTCTACTTGGATTGGATTATCACCAGGAGTTAAATTCATAGCTAGGTACTTGGCAAGATACTGTTTTCCATTCCTTTCTAAGTATGCAGTTCCATTTATTGCTACTGGAGAATTTTTGAGGTTGTGCACTGTGGAGTATATAGCAATAGTTTCTCCATTCAATACGTGATTTGTTGTAATTGACCTCTCTTTGACCTCAACAAATGCTTCCTTGAAGCTAAGAGGTATATCTGTGATTTCAAGAGTAACGGGGATTTGTATAACTCTGAGATCTCCTGAACTTAAGAATCCCCATAAGACCATGAAAAGAGTGTAAGTTCCAGGTTTAACACTCTCATTCACATAAATTTTATATCTCAATGGTCTTTCTTCTCCAGATCTCCAGTATGTGTAAAGAACGCCTGTGGAGAGAGGTTCTCCATCGGGCTTGTAAACTTTTAGAGTAATTCCTGGGATTTCGTTGTTCTTGGAATCGAGCACGTAGTATCTTCGGAAAGTCACTATTTGAAAGTCTTTATCTGCGTTATTTACTACAGTCAAACTTCCTTCTCTATAATCACCTGAAACCACGAGAATTTTTTCTTCTACAGTTGAGAATAGGAGAGTTTGTGAGGATGCTACCGATGAAATAATTAGGAATGTCATAAAGACTACAAGTACCCCTCGCATAAATTTCCCCCTATGTATTTTGTACATCAACAAATATAAAACTTCACATTAGAAGTAGAAGAATTCCAAGCATCATAAATCCTACAAAAAACAATAAACTTATTTTATATAGTACAAGATTTGAGAACTGTCTTTTAACTAAAAGAGCTATGATAGTGAGCAGAAGACCGTAAAAGGATGCAAATATACCAAGGGCAGTTTGAGTCTTTATCTCTAAGATTAACATAATCCCTAGCACGGCTCCAGCGAAAACAGTAACTTGAGGTATTGTAAAAAGATAATAGTTGAGTAATATCCTATTTTCTTTCATTTTCATCACTCTACAATGAATGCATATGTGGTGGTTGTTGGAAGTTTTTTTCGAATTTTTGGTAATAAATACCGGGGTAAAATTACTTCAGTCTTTTCTTCAAGCATATCATAACTTCCAAGTACCTTCTCAATAACTTTAACATCGACTCGTCCTCTTACTTTAAAATAACCATGCCACGTAGTTGTAATTTCGAGGATTATTGGAAGGTATAGCAAATCTTTTTCCTTTTCTTCAATTAATGAGAGGAGATATTCAAGCTCTTCTCGTTTGAAATGGTGAAATTGGCCATCTCGGAGTTGTATTTTTGGTTCCTCTTCCTCAAGGAGTTGACCAAGTTTCTTTCTACTTTTGGGAAGGTGCAGGTTCAAGCGAGAAATCTCTTTATGTATAACTTCATCTTCTTTAGGCATGATTAAATCTTGGAGGTAAGGATAAAAAGTTTTTCTTAAAAAATTATTGACATATAAAAGTTAAAAATGCATCCTAATGCAACTATTTTTGTACATGCAAGTATAGAAAAAACCGGAAATTGCCATTTTGACAATAGTTCATTAGAAAAGCTTATATTATAAACATTGTATAAAAATCTGGGTAAATAATGAAAATAATAGCATTAAGGTGAGATAAAAATGAACAAAATAAAATCCGTTAAAAGCGTGTTTTCAGGCAAATTACGATTTCTTCAGCTTGTATTTGTGGATATAGATGGAATGGCCAAGGGAATGGAAGTACCAATAGAACGATATGAAGATGTTGTGAAAGAGGGAATTTCATTTGATGGATCATCAGTTCCAGGGTTTCAAGGAATAGAAGACAGTGATCTTACATTTAAGGCAGATCCAGATACTTATGTTGAAGTGCCTTGGGAGGGGGTAGCGAAAGTATTTGGATACATATACAAAGACAGGGAACCCTATTATGCAGATCCCAGAAGAATACTAAAATCGGTTACTGAGGAGTTACAAAAAGAAGGGCTAACAGCATATATAGGTGCAGAACCCGAGTTCTACTTATTTGAGAAAAATGGATCATGGGAGCTCAAGCTTCCAGATGGTGGGGGGTACTTTGATTTACTAAGTTTGGATAAGGCAAGGGAAATAAAAAGGGTAATAGCTCACTATATGCCTTCATTTAAGTTGATTCCAGAAGTATTACATCATGAAGTTGGCCCAGGGCAGCATGAAATAGATTTTAGATTTGCAGATGCATTAACCACGGCAGATAACATAGTTAGGTTTAAGTATTTGGTTAAGGCGGTTGCGGAGAGTTATGGACTTTATGCCACATTCATGCCAAAACCACTCTTTGGGCAACCCGGTAATGGGATGCATCTTCACATAAGCCTTTGGAATGACGGAAAGAACATTTTCATTGGTGATAATGGGGTGAGTGAAGAAGCCCTCTACTTTATAGGGGGGATTTTGGAGCATGCAAAAGCTCTGACAGCAATTACAAATCCAACTGTTAACTCATACAAAAGATTGGTTCCAGGGTATGAAGCCCCAGTTTACATATCTTGGGGATATGCAAATAGGAGTGCTCTAGTGAGAATACCTGCATATAAAGGGAGTGGTGCAAGAATTGAGTATAGGGCCCCTGACCCAAGTACAAATCCATATTTTGCGTTTGCTGTAGTTTTGAAAGCTGGAATGGATGGTATAAGACGGCAAATAGAACCATTTGCACATGTAGAAGAGAACGTATATGAATTAGATGATAAGGCACGTGCTTTGTTAGGAGTGGAGACATTACCTTCAACTCTAGCCGTAGCACTTGAAGCTCTTAAAAAAGATAAGGTTGTTAAAGAGGCACTTGGTAAAGCATATCATAATTTCATTAAATATAAAACAAAAGAGTGGGAGACTTATCAAGAATACCTAGAAAGAAAGGGAATAGCTATGGACAGTATAGAGGTTACTGAATGGGAATTAGAAAGATATTTTTATGTTTAAACTCTTTTTTCTTCGATATGGAGGATGAGCGATCCTAAGATTATGAAAACCGCCCCTATCATTTGTTTTGGTGTTAATGTTTCACGGAATATTAAATATGCTAGAATTAAAGCTACTACTGGTTCTACTGTGGATATTATAGATGCTTTACTAACCTCGACTTCCTGAAGGGCCTTGTTATAAAGAATATACCCTAAAACTGTTGGAAAGAATGCAAGTCCAAATAGGTAGGGGAGAGACTCATAGGGTATCTTAAAATGAGAAAATGGTGCTAAAAATAATGTCCCAAAACCAATTGTGTAAAGAAGGGCCTCTTCTGGATTTTCATCTCTTACAGCAACTTTGGCCAAAATGCCATAAAGTGCATATGTTAGTCCCGAGAGCAGACCCAACACGGTGGCAATCTTATTTGCATCCCAGTGATCAAGATTCGCAACCAGAAAAACCCCAAATATTACTATGACTAAAGCTAAAATCTTTGCTTTGGTTATTTTTTCTTTAAATAATGCATAACCTAGAATGGTGGAATAAACAGGAGCGGAATAAAGGAGAAGTACTGCAAATGACACGGAGGAGATCTTTACTGTGTAGAAGTATAGGATGTAAAACAAAAATACTGCAAAAAAACCATAAAGTGCATAGAATGGCAGTCTATGTCTTTTTATTTGAAAGTCATTTGAATAGTTATATACTAGAAGGATAGAAAATGCAATTAGTGTCCGATAGAATGTAATGGTGAAAGGATCTAAGTTAAACTGATAGAGCAATTTAGCAAAAATTCCAAGAGTTCCCCACATACTGGCAGCTAAAAAACCAAAATATAGCCCTTTTTCAAGTTTTTACCTCCTTAAATTTCTGGCCCGAGTGGAAGTTTGCGTTTATGCTCGCTTTTCTTGATTAGAGATTCTACATATTCCACTTTTTTAAGGGGGATATTTAAATCCTTCGCAATCTTCTCTTTCTTCATTTTTAAATCGACTAATCTGTAGAGGATTTCATCTAATAGCTTGTAGGTTATTCCCAGGTCTTTTTCATCGGTTTGCCCTTCCCAAAGACCAGCACTTGGCTTTTTATTTATTATTTCACTTGGAACTCCCAATATCCTTGCAATGTTCCAAACTTCAGTTTTATATAGATTGATTAACGGTGCGTAGTCACTTGCTGAATCTCCCCATTTGGTGAAATATCCGGTTAAAAACTCGCTCCTATTGGAAGTTCCTAGAACAAGGTAATTTTTAGAGTTTGCATGAGCATAAAGGAGAATCATCCTAATTCTCGCCATTATGTTTCCTTTGGAAACATTGTTCAATTCAAAACCTAAATTTTTCTCAAACTCTTTTACAATGCTTTTTATATTTATAACCTTGTAATCTATCCCGAGGCTATTACATACCAAAAGAGCATCTTCTACATCTTTGTTCATATAATAAGGCATCACAAGTCCCAAAACTTTTTCTTTTCCAATTGCCTTGGTTGCGAGGTATGCTACGGTGGCACTGTCTACTCCACCACTTATTCCAATAATAACGCCCTTTACTCCAATTTCTTCGGTTTTCTCTTTTATGAATGAAATCAGCTTGTTAACAACTTCCTTGTAGTTTAAGTTTCGCATGCTAAGGGCCTCCTTTGAGTTCTTCCATAAACCTCAGGTATCCAATCAAACTTAAGGCACTCCCTACGAGCATTATAACAAATGCTACCCATGCAAGAAGGGCGTAAGGATAATCTACTCCTTTAACATTATATGTGTACTTTACCTCTCCACTCTCTACGTTTATCTGAGGCTGAGAGAGAGGGTTTAAAACCACAGACTCATTTTTTAGATTGTAAACATCAATTTTATTTCCATGGATGAGGAGTAACGAGGCATTTTGGGAGTATATTGTGAGAGTTCTGTTGTTTATGTAATAACTCCTCTCGAAGTTGGAATCCCCAATTAAGTATTTTCCTGTTTTAATTTCCCCACTCCAGATACCGCTCTTGGGTACTTCATACATAGATATCAATGCTAATACGATTGCTAAAACCAAGAACAGTAAACCTGCTTTTATTAATGGATATCGCAGTGCATCTTTAAAAGTTACCATGGAACCACCTATAAGCCATTCTCTTGGGGTAAAATATAAAGGTTAAGGTAGAGAAGAAGATCAAATTTTTCCAGCCAACCAGCATTCAACCCAGTGTTCATGCTCGTATTCGATTAATTGAGGATGTTTGGTATCACAAAGTCCTCTTTCCATGTATAAACATCTTGGGTGAAATCTACATCCAGGCGGTATATTTGCTGCATTTGGAACTTCACCTTTAATTGGAAGTTCTTTGATGATGTTTCTCCTCTCTGGGATCGGTTCTGGGACTGCAGCGAGTAATGCTCTTGTGTAGGGGTGTATTGGGTTATCAATGACAACTTTTGCAGGGCCCATCTCTACTATCCGTCCTAAGTACATAACTGCAATGTGATCAGCGAAGTATCTCGCTGTTGAAAGGTCGTGGGTGATGTAGAGATATGTAACTCCCATTCTCTCCTTTAGTTCTTTCATCAATTCGAGAACTTCTGCTCTAATTGAAACATCAAGCATTGATACTGGCTCATCTGCAACAATGAACGTTGGGTTGAGGATTAATGATCTTGCTATTGCTACTCTTTGTCTCTGACCACCTGAGAGCATGTGTGGGTGTCTACCTATATAATCCTCAGGTGGAACAATTTTTACCATTTCAAGTGCCTTGTAAATGAGCTCTTCCCTTTCTGCCTTTGTTTCACCGATTCCATGGATTAAGAGGGGCTCCTCTAGAACATCATATATTCTAAATCTTGGATTCATTGAAGAGAAAGGATCTTGGTATACCATCTGGACTTTTTTTCGGTATGCTTTTATCTCTTCTTGTGTTTTTAACTCAGTTACATCTTGACCTTCTAGGTGTATTCTGCCGTCAGTAGGTTCAAGAAGCTTCATTACTAACTTTCCAGTTGTTGTTTTTCCACAGCCACTTTCTCCTACTAAGGCAAAAACTTCTTGGTTATGTACCTCAAAATTAATCCCATCGACAGCTCTGACAAATCTTTGACTCTCTCCTCTAAGTCCTGCGAGTAGTCCCCTTTTAATGGGGAAATATTTTTTGAGATTTTCAACTTTTAATACGGGCTCCGCCATTTTTCATCCCTCACAACAACCAGCATGCAGCGTAGTGGTCTTTTTCAATTTCCTTCAACTCTGGAACTTGTTCTTTACATTGTTGCATTGCATAAGGGCATCTTGGGTGGAATCTGCACCCACTTGGTGGTGTTATAAGATTTGGTGGTTGCCCTGGGATAAATTCCAGCCTCTCTACATCCTCGTGTAATCTTGGAATTGCTCCTAGAAGTTTTTGGGTATAGGGATGGGCGGGTTCGTAGTATATCTTTTCACTGTCGCCGATTTCCACTATTTTTCCGGCATACATTATTGCTACCCTGTCACTAACTTCTGCTAAAATGCTCAGGTCGTGGGTAATGAATATCATGGATAAACCAAGTTCCTTCTTTAATTTCTTCATGAGGTTTATAATTTGAGCCTGAACAACAACGTCTAGAGCAGTGGTGGGCTCGTCTGCAATAACTATCTCTGGGTCAAGTAGTAATGCAGTTGCAATAACAACTCTTTGTTTCATTCCGCCACTGAGCTCATGGGGGTACCTGTAGACTATTTCTGGGGCTAGTCCCACAAGCTCTAAGTACTTCATAGCCCTGTCTAGTGCTTCTTCCTTGTTCATACCCTTGTGGTAGATTAAAGGTTCGATCATTTGGTACCCTATAGTGTAAACTGGGTTCAAAGCATTCATAGCACCTTGGAATATCATGGAGATTTTTTGCCATCTTACCTCTTTTCTAAGGACATCATCAGGTAATCCAACTATCTCCCTACCATCTATTTTTATGCTTCCCCCGACAATTTTTCCTGGAGGCGTTGGCATTCCCATCAAAGTGAAACCAAGTGATGATTTTCCACAGCCACTCTCTCCTGCTAGACCTAGAACTTCTCCCTTTTTGAGTTCAAATGTGAGATTATCAACTGCTTTTACAGCCCCTCTGGATGTGAAATAATACATCTTAAGGTCTTTAACTTCAAGTACATTTCCAGCCATTTTATCCACCTCATAGCCTCTTCAGTCTTGGGTTAAGGACTCTATCTAAAGATATACCGAGCAATACGAAAGTGAATGCAACTAATGTAATTGCCAGTCCCGGTGGAATAACCCACCACCAATATCCATTTATTGTAGCACTTTGAGTTTGTGCATCGTAGAGTATCTGCCCCCAAGTAACTGCAGTTGGATCACCTAACCCAAGGAAACTAAGTGATGCTTCAGTCAATACTGCACCAGGAACGTTAAGAGCCATTGCAGCGAAAGCATATGGCATGATCTGAGGCATTATGTGTTTGAAAATAATTCTTCCAGTACCAGCACCGAGGGCAATTGCGGCTTCTACATAAGTTTGCTCTTTAATCTGAAGGGCCATACTCCTCGCCACTTTTGCAATTCCAGTCCAGTAGAATGCTACCATAAGGAATACTATTGTCCAAAGGCTAACGTGTCCCTTAAATGCTGCACCGAGAAGGATAAGTATTGGCAATGTTGGAATGGAAGCCCAGAATTCATTAACTCTCTGCATGAACTCATCTTTCCATCCACCAAGGTACGCGCTTGTTACTCCATAGAAAATACCAATAAGTACTGTAAGTACTGCCACAGTCACACCAACTGTAAGTGAAACTCTTGTTCCCCAAACAAGACCTGACCAAAGATCTCTGGCTTTATAATCTGTTCCCATAAATCCATAAGTTCTCCCTGAAAGAATAGTTTCTGTAGTGCTTAAATCGATCTGGTCCCCTTCTCTAAATGTGAATATGTCTACTTGGAAAATATATGTTCCTTTTAGGGCCTCTGGGTTAGTGAGTATTCCTTCTTGAGCTTTTCCAAATATTACTTTCGTTGTATCCATTGTGCTCTTGAGAGTTTCTCCAGCTTGGGCAATTTTTTGAGGATTCTCGAATTGTGAAGCCCATTGGAATACAGCGTTCCTAACTTTTCCATCTTTTGCTAGCTGATACACAGAACCTTCTCTCAACTCAGTATTTAGTAATTCGATTTTAATCCCATCTGGTCTTACGAGAGTTATCACAATCTGAGCTGGGGAATTCAAATCTGTTAGTTTAACTCCGATGTTCCGTATAATGATATCTGAGGGTGGAAAATCATAATTGTTTTCATATGTGAACTCGAATCCATAGTACTTCATGCCTCCACCAATATCTTCTCCAGGAGATGTTATTCTCAAGTCATTGCTCGTTAAAATTTCGTGAGGAGCGAGTTTCTTCGTGGTGAAATAATTGTACCATACCGGGGGTACTGTTGTAGGGTTTCCTTCCCAATACTGGCTCCACTTTGTGGGTATATCTGGTTCGGTTAAGTAAGGGGCTCCAAGTGCAGTGAATATTAGAAGGAATAACAATGCTAATCCAAATAGTCCTCCTTTTTGCCTTCTAAATTCAAACCAGAAGTCTTTTATGCTTGCTTTTAGGTCAACCCATCTCATTTTTCCTCACCTCATGTTGATTGGGATGCACCAACTTTGACTCTTGGATCGAGGTATCCATAAGCTAAGTCTGCTATGATCATTGCTATCAAGTAGAGAGCAACTGTGACGAAAGTCACACCCATTAAGAGTCTTGTTTCATTCTGTTGTAAAGCTGTCCAGTAGAGTCTTCCCATTCCTGGCCAGTTAAAAACACTCTCGGTAATTATAGCCCCCCCTATTGAACCTAAAAGACTGAATATTGTCATGGTGACTATTGGGGGTGCTGAAGCTCTGAGAGCGTGCCCATATATAACCTTTCTCTCGGGAACACCTTTAGCCCTTGCAGCCATGATAAAGTCTTCTTGCATTGTACCAATCATGATGTTTCTTGTTGTCCAGGCCCAGCCACCAAATAAAACGAATACGATTGTACTTACTGGAAGTATCATGTGGTAGAGGACATCAAGGTAGTATGCAAATCCTTCTTTAGGCGGCATTGAAGTCATTCCTCCACTTGGGAACAACCCCATTTTGAATGAGAATATTAGGATCATCATCATTCCAAACCACCACATCGGGATACTACTGGTAACCATTGCTACTATTGAAACACCCTTGTCCAAAATACTCCCTGCTATTTGCGCTGCTTTAACACCCAAAAGCAATCCGATTAATATAACGAATATTTGTGCCGTAGTGAATAGTATAACAGTTCTTGGAATTGCCTTTGAAATTATTTTACCAACAGCAGTTTCACCAAATATTGGTGATTTTGTATTTCCAAAATTCAATGTTAGCGTGTCTTTCGTTCTTTGTATGACTCTAACCCAAAATGGTTTGTCCAATTCATAAACATGAATAAGCCTATTATACTCTCTTTGGTACCATTCTTGGAGCTTGGCTGGATCAGCAGCTAGCTGTCTTTGAAGTTCGGGATTGGATCTGAGCTTCAGATTTATTTGTTCTTGAATACTGGATCTAATATCTTCTTCTGCAACCTTTGTAAAGAGCACTGAAACTAATAAAGTGACTAAAGCTAGAACCAGCAGGGCGTTGAGAAGTCTAATTGTAATGTATCTACCATATCCCAACTTACACACCTCCATTCAAATGTGTACATTATAGCTTTTTATCATTCATCAACATTTTCAAGTTTGTAAAACTTTATATATTTTTCTATTTAAGGTCCAATAAAAGACTTATAGGTACAAACAGAGACGTAGAAACACGTTTAGATATATATCGAGATGTAACTCTTAGTTTTAATATTTTTCTTGTTTGTGACCTACCCCGCCCTGATGGACAGGGCTTCGTGAGGATTTTGGTGGCGGAAATTCACCACCCTTATCCTCACGGGCAGGTTCACGCCGCCACTACCCCCTATCC
>QMUF01000027.1 GCA_003663525.1 Thermococci archaeon
AGATTTACTATATTCCACCGACCCATGTTATCATTAAATTTAACTTAAAGCCTTTCACGCACTCGTTTCAATAATTTCCGACCTCTAAGAAACTACCCTAGATTTAATATTCACATAAGCATTGCTGACAAAAATAATAAAGTATATGGAGGGCACTTGCTTAGTGGGAAATGTGGCCCATATGCAATAATAGCAGTTATTTCCTATGAAAAACTAAGCTTCAAGAGGGTTTATGTAGAAAAAGCAAAGCGAATGGAAACTGGGGTATATGAGGTCTAATTGATATCCCACGTTGCATATTGCAGTTATTGGGATTTTTCCTACCCTACTGGTTCCCTCTTCTTACTTCGATTTTAAGAGAGTTTCAGATGCTCGTCCACTATAATTTCAAAATCTCCAACCTTTGCAATTATTTTTGGTGGCAATTCTGTTTTTCTTTCAATGGAAAACTCAACATTAACTTCCTCCAACTTTTTAATCCTTGCTCACTTAAATATCTCATCTCCACTTTTTCCCTCAAGTCCTGCATGGATGTCAAACCTAACCACGCCCACAGGAACTTTTCCTTCCACTGCTTCCACAATTTTTGCAACACCTTTATGACCAAAGCCACCACATAGTTCAATTGCTCCTATACCATCATTTACAAGTTCCTTTGCAATTTTGCATGCCTCTTCATAGTCTTTAACTCCAACCACGTGAAGCTCTACAACTGGCGTTGAAATAATTGCCCTATGCTTCTCAGGCTCCGCTTCGGGAGCCAAGAACATAAAAACTGCTTTAAGCTTTCCCATTATATCATCTCCTAAACTCCTCTTCATTCAGTCTTCCCATGACCATGATTGCGGAAATCCCGTTCTCTTGGACGGGAAGCATAGAGGTATCGCGAATCCCCAATGAACACCAGCATATGCAAGTACAAATGCTTGCATTAGGTAGTAAGTATCTTCCGGACTTGTGGGAGGCCAGATATGCTTTGTTATTGCAATACTCACAAGAACTGCAATTATTTGGATTATGATAACTCCGATGAAACCTACAATTGCTCCCAATGTAGGCGGCTTTATCTTTCTCCACGGCCATCCTTCGAATATTACGAAGACGCTCCAGTTAAAGCTACATCCTGCTCCGAACCATATTAGGAAATAAAGGGAATAACCACTTGTCAGGGACGCATAAGGGGCATCCAGCGAGAAATTAAAATGGCCCAGCAACGATGCGATTCCAACTGCCAAGAAGACCACTGCCATGTTTATGACCCAGAATGCTATTCCTCCCTCATATCCTTTCATATCCTTACTCCAGTATGCTATAATTCCCGAGCCTAGGAGCCATTGTGTTGGAATAAACCACCACGCAGGCATGAGACCTGGCTTTGGGAGAGCTATTATGGTAATTAGAACTAGGGAATACCAGAGCATTAAATCCAGCACTGCCTTTTTAGGAGCAGGCGTCTCTCCCCATAGGTGGAAGGAAAAATCTGTGACTACCACCCAGAAGAACAAACCTGCCAATATCGGGAATCCATAGGTTTGAAGGTCGACCAGCTTGCTTGCTAGATACCAGCATACTACACCCAATACCCATGAAACACCGAGGGTTGCAATTCCACGGCTCCACCAGTTTTCAACTTTGTTAAAGGGCCAATACCCCCACACAACAAATGCAAAGACCCACCATAAAGCCCATAGATACGTTCCAACGATATCAAGCCATTCTGCCCCACATATGGAAACTCTAGTGAATATCAAGTGGCCAATCCACCAATTTAAAACAGAGGCTATGATAACGGCCAACATTACAGGCCAATGATAACCCCATTTTTGCTCCTCTTTCACTTCCTCAGGCGTTCTCGTCACCTTCTAAACATTCTCAAATTTAAAAAAAGAAAGTTTGACCTTGCGTCAGCCTATCCAAGGGATTTTAGCCCCGGGCGGATATACTTCATCAGGTTCTGGCCACTTGAAGCTCTCAGGTGGCTTGTAGATCTCAGCAATAACCTTTAAGTCTTCCTCAGTGGTTAAGTAAGTGTAGATGAAGTCACACCATGTGCCACCTTGTAAAATTTTGTGACCCTTAGACCTGAAAAAGTTCATGGCTTCATCATAGTCTTCAACCCCAAAGGCTACATGGTGTAGTCCTTCGCCATGGGTGCGTAAAAATTCTGCGTAAATGCTTTTGTCATCTTTAGGTTCTATCAGTTCCCATTGGACTTTCCCAATGTTACATAGGGCGAGACGCATAGCATAATCCTCTCTTTTATCTCTGATGATCATATCTTTCACTGTTTCTGGGTTAAATTCATATATTGCCCACGGGCCTATCCCATACTCGTCATAGTATATTTTTACAGCTTCATCTAAATTTTTCACAACAACAGCAACCTGAAGGACATCCGTAAATATAGGTTTTTCCACAATCCTACCTCCTTTTTCTAAAAAATTGGGAAGATCAAAGGATCTCCCTAACAGCCTTCTCAATCTTCTCAGTGCTTGGTATCCACTCACTCTCAAGAACAGGGCTGAAGGGAACGGGTGTTGCTGGTGGTGTCACTATCTTTACAGGAGCTTTTAAGCTATCAAAGGCCTTATTAACAGCTAAAGCCGCTACATCCGTGGCAAAGCCACACCTTGGATATCCCTCATCAACCACAACAAGCTTTCCAGTCTTCTTTATGGAATTTATGATAGTGTCCACATCCAGTGGAACTATAGTCCTCGGATCAACGACCTCAACACTTATACCGTCTTTCTCAAGATTCTCTGCCACTTCTAAGGATTTGTGAACCATTGCTGCAGTTGCAACAATCGTGACATCTTTTCCTTCCCTCTTCACGTCCGCTTCCCCTAAGGGGATTGAGTACGGTTCCTCTGGGACTTCCCCTTTAACCGCGTATAATGCCTTATGTTCAATGAATATCACGGGGTCATCATCCTCTATTGAAGATATCAAGAGTCCCTTTGCATCATAAGGTGTTGAGGGCATCACCACCTTAAGACCTGGTACGTGAGCGAATATTGCATGCAGGGATTGTGAGTGCTGTGCTGCCGCTGAAAAACCAGCTCCACACACGGTTCTTAAAACCATGGAAATCTTAGCTTTTCCTCCAAACATGTACCTCATCTTTGCAGCTTGGTTGTAAATCTGGTCAAACGTAACTCCAAGAAAGTCTATGAACATCAACTCAACAACAGGTCTTAGCAAACCTGTAGCCGCTGCTCCCACTCCAGTTCCTACAAATCCGCTCTCAGCAATTGGAGTGTCTATAACTCTCTCAGGCCCGTATTTATCATAAAGCCCTGCAGTTACCCCATAAATTCCACCATAAACTCCAACATCTTCACCCATTACTACTACTTTTGGATCTTTTGACATCTCGTAGTCTAGTGCTTCATTCAACGCCTGAGCAAAGGTGATCTCTCTCACCACTGCCATACTAACACCCCCTTGGTTGGAGTAGAGAACACATCTTCAAGAACCTCCTCCTTAGAAGGCCATGGACTCTCCTCAGCAAACTTGATAGCTTCTTCAATCTCCTTCTTTACCTTCTCCCAGATTGAATCAAGCTCCTCCTTTGTTACAATTCCTTTCTCCAGAAGCTTCTCCTCAAAGAGTTTTATGGGGTCCTTGTTCTTCTTCCACCATTCCACCTCTTCCTTTGACCTGTACACCTGAGGATCTCCTTCAAAATGTCCTCTGAATCTGTAAGTTTTTGCTTCTATTAGAGTGGGGCCTTCTCCCCTTCTGGCTCTCTCAATAGCCTCCTTAGCCACTTCATAAACCGCTAGAACATCCTGCCCGTCCACGCTTACGCCAGGAATTCCATAAGCCTTTCCTCTCTCTGCAACACTCTTAATTGTCTGCTGTTTGTCGTATGAAAGAGATATCTGATATTGGTTGTTTTCACATACAAACACCACTGGGAGCTTCAATATTGATGCTAAGTTTATTCCCTCGTGGAAGTTCTGCTGGTTGGAAGCACCATCACCAAAGAATGCCACTGCAACATTGTCCAAACCATTTAGCTTTATCCCCAAACCAGCGCCTACAGCATGTGGGATTCCCCCACCGACTATTCCATTTGCCCCCAACTCACCGACGTCCAAATCAGCTATATGCATGGAGCCACCTTTTCCCTTTCCGCTTCCCGTTTTCTTTCCAAAAAGCTCAGCCATTGATGCTTTAATATCTCCACCTTTCGCGACATAATGTCCGTGTCCCCTGTGGGTGCTGGTAATGTAATCCTCTTTCCTCAAATTCGCCATGACACCTACAGCAACTGCCTCCTCACCTACATACAGGTGTACAAATCCAGGTATTTTGCCCTGAGCAAAGAGCTCTGCAACCCTTTCCTCATGCTCTCTTATCTTCACCATCATTTCATACATCCACAACAACATTTCCTTGGATATTTCCTCCATACTTTTCGCCTCTCCTGAGTTTAGATTTAAAAAAGCACTTGATTTTTGCAAATGATTAAAACATAGCCTAGATTTGACACTAGAGATTTTACATTGAAGATGTATATATACTTTTCCATTTTTTATTCCAAAAGCTTATTAAACTTAAATGAAAAATAACGATATGGTGATGGTATGACCAAAGTAAATATCATTATGCCAAAATTAGGTATGACAATGAAAAAAGGTACTATCGTAGAGTGGAAGAAAAAAGTTGGAGAAAAGGTAGAGAAGGATGAGGTAATTGCCATAGTTGAGTCCGAGAAATTGAGTGGAGAAGTTAAAGCCCCGACTTCAGGAGTTTTAGCAGAAGTACTTCACGCCGTTGGTGAAGAAGTTCCCGTAGGGGAAGCAATAGCGATAATAGAAACCGAGGAGAGCTGAAATGGTAAGTGAAGAGGTCAGAATGATAGCCGAGCAGTATGATATTGACCTTTCAAAGATAAAAGGCTCAGGAGTTAATGGCGAGGTTACACTTGAAGACCTCGAAAAATACATACGAGAACACTTCTTCCCAAAAGTAAAAGAAGAGAAGAAAGTTTTTGGGATTAGAAAAGTTATAGCAGACAGGCTTTCAAAGAGCTACAGGGAGGCCGTCCATGTAACCCTCAATATGGAAACAGAGATGGACAACCTCATTCAAATGAGAAAAAAGCTCACTGAAAAACTTGGAGAAAAGCCCTCATACACTGTTCTGATGTTGAAGTGCATTGCAAAGGCCATCAGGGATTTCATAGAGATCAATGCAACAATGGAAAAGGAAAAGATAGTGATCTATGATAATGTGAATATAAACGTGGCCATCGACAGCCCAATAGGCTTGATAACCCCCGTAATTAGAGATGTTGATAAAAAGGCCCTTAAGGAGCTTTTAAAAGACTATGCAGACATAGTTGAGAGGGCAAAGAAGGGTGCACTTAAAGAAAAGGATTTTGTAGGAGGAACTTTCACGATTACAAATCTCGGAATGTTTGGGGTGGATTCCTTCACCCCAATAATAAATCCCCCCCAAATCGCGATTTTAGGTTTGAATAGAATAACACAAAAGCCAGTCATGAAAAATGGGGAGATAAAAATTGCCAGTGTAATGGTGCTCTCCCTAACCTTTGATCACAGAGCAATAGATGGAGCTCCGGCTGCAAGGTTCTTGGAAAGGGCTAAATACTACCTAGAACATCCAGAGAAGGTGTTTGAAGTTGAGTGAATGGGGAAGATATGTTATCGAGATAGGAATGGGTGTAGACCAGCATGGACAAGATCCTACTAAAGCAGCAATAAAAGCCATAAAAGATGCAATAACAAGAATCTGTACAGTTGGACTTCTTGAGCTTTTTGAGCTTGAGTTTGAGAAAGACGTGAAAGCAGAAGTCATCATAGGAGTGCCTTATCCCCAAAAAGTTGAGGTAGAGAAAGTTAAGGAAGCTATTCCTTTGCCGTGTAAAAAGGTTATTAACGTTGTTGAAGGAGGATTAAAAGGTCCTGGAATAGCTCTTAAAGAGTTTGGAGATAAAACAAACGAAATGCTAATAGCCATAGCGTTCATTACCCTTCATGTGAGGAGAGGGAAATAATGGGAAAAATCACCGTAGGAATAATAGCAAATCCTGAATCAGGGAGGGATATAAGGCGTTTAATCGCCCATGCAAGTGTCTTTGATAACATGGAGAAGGTCAACATAGTTAAAAGACTCCTACTCATAATGCAAGAACTAGGAGTAGAGAAAGTTCTGGCAATGCCCGAAACATTTGGAATAGTGCCTGCTGCACTTCGTGCGGTAGGAGAACACATAGCCATGGAAGTTGAGATGCTCCCAATGAAAGTTTTGGGAGATTGGAGGGATACATTAAAGGCAGCCGAGATCATGAAGGACAGAGTAAGCGTGATAATCGTCATTGGAGGAGATGGTACTAATAGAGTTGTAGCAAAGGCCTCTGGAGATATTCCCACAATGCCCATCTCTACAGGCACTAACAATGTCTTTCCCTACATGATAGAGGCCACTATAGCCGGAGCTACTGTCTCGGCAATAGCCACCGGCATGGTTAAGCCTGAGGAAGGAACCTATAAAACAAAAAGAATTGAACTTTATGAGGATGGTAAACTTAAGGACATTGCCCTTATAGATGCTGTTGCAACACTCCACTCTTTCAAAGGATCCAAAGCCGTGTGGAAACCAGAATATT
The DNA here is from genome assembly GCA_003663525.1 of Thermococci archaeon. Lineage (GTDB taxonomy): Archaea > Methanobacteriota_B > Thermococci > Thermococcales > Thermococcaceae > Thermococcus_A. The sequence continues at coordinate 6,644 of QMUF01000027.1, forward strand.
TGAGAGAGATAGTGGCAAGTATTTCCTTACCTTATAATATCGGTCTGAGCTCAATCCCTGGAATCTTGAAGGAGATTACCGAACAAGATGACTTAGGAATATATGTAGAGCTTGGAGGAGAAAAAGGGGTAAAAGCTCCCATAGCTCCTGGAGTATTTAGGGCAATAAAGGTCAAAGAAACAAAAGTCCTAGAACTGAACGAGGAAGTCGAGCTAAAAACCTCACCTTCTCTTCTGGCCCTTGATGGAGAAAGAGAAACCGAGATGAAAGGAAGAATTACAGCAAAGATAACAAGAAATGGCCCAAGAGTTATAGACTACAAAAAGACTCTAAAACTAGCGGCTGAGAGGGGTTTCTTCGACGATTAGCTAAGTATTTCCTTTATTTTTTTGTTTATTTCTGTCTCATTTTTTATTGAACCCCCAAAGTTCCACTCGTCTTTAGAGTACTTCTCCTCATACAAAATTTCCGCTATTTTACTCTCTTCTCTCACAGGTTCTTCAAAAGTTGAAGGAGCTGACAAAACCCTTGAATACCCCCATATCAATGCTTCAACAACGTGATCCATGGAAATATTTTTTATAAAACTAGTGAGATTTGTCACTCTGTACTTAACTGGATCAAAGCTATGAACCTTTGGAATCTTCAAAAGGGAATAAAGCATTTGCAGGTTGGAATCTACCAAAATGGAGCCATGTAAAAAAAGAACCTCCCACCTCAACCCTGCTGCAGTGCCAGAAACTTTTCTTTCATTAACAACAACATCGTTAGTGTTTTTTAAATATGGCCTCAGGCCAAGTTTCTTCAGAGCAAGTAGGGTCCCTTTTAGAAGATGAGCATAAAGATAGTCTAGTGGATACCTTACGTCCCTTTTAATGACAAGAGAATAATTTATACACCCCTCATCATGATAAACTGTTCCTCCTCCAGTAAATCGTCTTATTATCGGAAATCGAAACCTATTAGCATTTTCTAGGTTAACATCCTCTTCAACTTTCATAAATCGCCCCAAAATCAGAGCTTTTTTATTTCTCCATATCCTCAGTGTGTCACTAATAGTATCAACACCCCTAACCCTTGCAAGAGCTTCTTCAAAGGCTATGTTCAAATAAGGGTCAGGATACTCACTGAACAAAACTCTCAAACTCATGATAAAAATTAAGAAAAAAGAATAATTAAAAGTTTTGAAAACTATGCAGTTTCTACAACAGCTATTACATCTCCCTGAGACACTTCACCATTTTCAGGCACTAATATCTTAAGCTTGCCACTTGCTGGAGCTTTTACAAGCACTGTGACTTTTTCTATCATAACTTCGGCTATTTCTTCGCCTTCTTCTACGACATCTCCATCCTTCTTATACCACTGGTTTACTACACCTTTTTTGTCCTCCTGACTAACTATTGGAACCTTGACTTCAATTTCCATTCTTTCCCCTCCGATGTTAAGTCACATTATGCTCTTTACAGCGTTGATGATTTTCTCTTTGTCAGGAAGGACATACTTCTCTAAAACCCTGCTGTAAGGAACGGGAACATCTGGATAAGCAACTCTAACTGGTGGTGCCTCCAATGAGATTCCATTCTCAACAACTGTGGCAATGATTTCTCCACTCATACCATAGCTCCTGTAGTCCTCATCTGCTATTACCAAGCGACCGGTCTTCTTTACAGACTCTAAGAGAGTTTTCTTGTCCAATGGAACTAGACTCCTCAAATCAATAACCTCTGCACTCATACCTTCCTTTTCGAGCTCTTCTGCGGCCCATATTCCCTCATGCACAGTCTTAGCAACACCGACAATCGTTACATCACTTCCCTCTCTAACCACTTTTGCCTCTCCAATTGGCACAGTATAGGGCTCTTCCGGAACTTCAACAGCAGCCTCTGGTGGAGAGGGCATCCATCCAAGTCCCATAAGGCCCTTGTGGAAGAAGTACATCACCGGATTGTCATCTCTAATTGCCGAAATCATGAGACCTTTTGCATCGTATGAGTTCGAGGGAATCACTATCTTCAAGCCTGGGACGTGTGCAAAGAGTCCATAGAGGCATTGAGAGTGTTGAGCCGCATCACTGTATCCTCCACCCATTGCAGTTGTTATAACTATTGGCATCTTTACCTGCCCACCCGACATGTAGTGGGCCTTTGCTATGTGGTTGTAAATCTGATCCATAGCGACTCCAAAGAAATCAACGAACATGAGCTCCACTATTGGTCTCATCCCTTTTGATGCCGCTCCCAAAGCAGCCCCTATAAAAGCGGACTCAGTTATTGGAGTGTCCCTAACTCTCTCAGGTCCAAATTTCTCAAGAAGACCAGAGGTTGCACCAAAGATTCCTCCATACGCTCCAATGTCCTCGCCCATGACAAATACATTTTTATCTCTCTCCATTTCCTGAGCTATTGCTTCAGAAATAGCTTTATACATGGGAAGTTTTCTTGCCATTTCACTCACCCCCCGCAAAAACGGCCTTTAAAGCTTCTTCGGGCTCAGGATATGGGCTGTTTACAGCAAAATCAATAGCCTCTTGAACTTCCTTAATATTCTCCTCTTTGATCTTGTTGAGTTCCTCCTCTGTGACAATACCTTTTTCTAAGAGTGCCTTTTCGAAATTTAAGAGTGGATCTTTTTGCTTAGCAAGCTCTAGATCTTCCTTGGGCCTGTAATGCTGTGGATCACCCTCAAAGTGACCCCTCAATCTATAAACTTTTATCTCAATCAAGGTGGGCCCTTCTCCCCTTCTTGCTCTCTCAACAGCTTCTTTGGCCACTTCATAAACCGCTATGACGTCAGTTCCATCCACACTCACACCTGGAACTCCATAAGCAGCAGCTCTCTCGCTGTTCTTTGAAACTGCCGTGGATTTCTCTTTCGGAACGGATATAGCCCAGCTGTTATCTTCTATTACAAAAATCACTGGTAGTTTCCAAATTGCAGCTAAGTTAAGGGCCTCATGAAAGGTTCCCTGGTTAGCAGCACCATCTCCACCAACAGCAACAGCAACGTAGTCTTCTCCCTTTAGTTTTGCAGCTATTCCCACACCAACGGCTTGTGGAAAGCTTGCACCAACAATTCCACTACAACTGAAGTTTTGGTATGCATCAAATAAGTGCATATGGCCACCCTTTCCTCCTGATAATCCCGTAGCTTTTCCAAAAATTTCAGCAGTCATCTTCTTTAGATCAACCCCCTTTGCTATTGCAAAGTGATGGGCCCTATGAGTTCCTACTACAGCGTCTTCAGGTTTCAAATGCAGGCAAACGCCAACTGCTGCTGATTCCTGACCAGAAGATAGGTGGAGTTCTCCTGGAATTGGGCCTGCAGATATATCGAATCTCGGAGTCTTTCCTTCATAGTACCACTTTGCTAGTGTTTCTTCGTAGGTTCTAATCTTATGCATGGTTTTGTATATCTCAAGCAGGGTTTCCTTCGGAATTTCTTCTACTTTTTCCATACCACACACCTCTATATACATCAAATTAAATAAAAACAAAGTCATAAAATATATCGATTGAAATATTATATAGTTTGTGGATATGCTTGCAAATATCAACCAAAATTAAACAATCCGCAACTCCATAGTATCTCCAATCTCAAAATCCCCACCAATCAGCTTAAGCTTCTCTTCATTGCAGAAAACTCCAACACCCTTGACCTTAATTCCATTAGCAAAAACATCAAAATCTGCCTTGAAGACTCCAACTCCATTGGGTAAAACTTCACTGGCTTCCACGATCTTCCCAAAGAGTTCGGCTTTTCCTTCGTTGAATATTGCACCATAGTGATAGTGGGGCAGCCCTCCTTCAATGTTGTCAAAGGGCGTCATTCCCCTGCCGCTTTTTCGAAGCGACTTTAACCAGATGTAGTGCTCTTCCTTCTCAATAACTTCAAATTCCACTCCTTTAATAATGGGAACAAGACCTCTAACTTCTGGGAAAAGTGTAATCCCACCTCTAGCTCTATACCTGTCATTACAGGACCTTACTTCAAAATGCGCATGCTTATCGCTCCAAGGAGAGAAAAATCCAGAATAGATTAACCTTCCGATTTCATCACCAAGAAAGACTTTTTCACCAATTTTAATCTTCGGCTCTACATGAAGGACCTTCAAACAAAAATCCTCAACTTCAAAAATTAGAAGGTAGTCTTCGCTAACTGGAATGTATCGGGGAGTCTTTATCTTCCTTACCTCAACCAATTTACCCTCCTCAAATGGAAATAAAGCTTTTTCATCAAAGTAGACATCCACAGCGGTAGCGAGCTTGTGAGGAATATACGGAGTGTCAAAAAAGGAATACCTCACATCCGGAATTTCGAGATAAAGACCGTTTACCGTGGCTATCCTCATTCATTTCACCTCTATAACTTCCCAGCCCCCTCTGTGAACTTCTACTTCCTCAGCTTTAATATCTAAGTGTTTTATAAGTGCTATCAACTCCTTAACAAATTTCCAAAATTTATTCTCATTTATCATGATCTCATAACTTTCCGGGAAGTTTTCCTTTAAAATCTCTACGAACTCTCTTCCAGCACCCTTTAGATTGAGAACCTCAAAGGAGTGATAATCTACAATCCCTTTTGTTTCTTTAATTATGGCCTCAATATCAGTAATTTCAGGAATTATCGGGCTTATAAACCCATAGTTTTTAATCCCTTCATCTTTCAGGGTTTTTAATGCTTCTATCCTTAGCTTTTGGGAGGGTGTAAATGGCTCTATGAGCTGCTTTTCCTTCCCTTCAAAGCTGTTTATTGTTAGGCCCACCTCAATCTCATCAAAGAGTTTGAAAATATCAATATCTCTCACCACAAGCGGAGACTTAGTCAAAATACTCAATTTATTTCTCTTATCCATCATCCGGAGGGTTCTCCTTGTTAGTTTGAGCTCCCTCTCAATTGGTTGATAGGGATCAGAGATGCTTGACATGAAAACCTCCCCATAAACTCTCTTTCTTGCCAGTTCTGGAGCGTTAATTTTTGCTTCCACCCATGTGCCCCAGTCACCGTAGGGCTTCCATTTGCATATAAACTTAGCATAACAATACCTACACCCAAACTGGCAACCTACATATTGGTTTATAACCCAATCCACTCCAGGAATTCCGCTTTTTGTATAGATGCTTTTTGCTCTTGTTTTAATAACCCTCATGGAAACACCTCGGATATCAGCACCAAACTTAAATAAGCCTTAAAGTTTATAGTCTTTGATGTTTGGTAGTGAGATTTATTCGAAGCGATTTTGGGAAATAGACTTTGCTAGAGGAATAGCGTTAATTATGATGTTAATTTCAAATTTTGTCACTGATTTGCAATTTTTCCTTGGTTATTCTGAGCATAAGATTTTCTGGAAATTCTTTGCCTATGCAACTGCTTCCCTCTTTGTGTCCATCTCTGGGCTTTCTTTGTGGATAAGTCACGCGAGAGGGAGGAAAAGCATAAAGAAGTACTTGCTCAGGTTTGCAAAATTGTTTGGTCTTGGAGTGCTAATAACTCTCACCACATATCTTCTTCTGGAAAGAGGGACAATTTACTTTGGGGTTCTGCACTTCTTAGGAGTTGCAAGTTTGCTCATCATCCCCTTCTACCAATTAGGATGGAAAAACATTTTTATAGCACCTTTATTCCTTCTGGGCCGTGAGATAGTAAGGGAAATTCACGCTGAGAGCTTGTTTCTCTTACCATTAGGTATAACTCCTCACCAGTTCTTCACCTTAGATTATTTTCCTATATTCCCATGGTTTGGGGTTTTCTTACTGGGCACAGCCGTTGGCGGGATACTGTATCCAAATGGCCAGAGAAAATTCAACATCAGCAATCTAGACAACCCAGTCATAGATTTTATATGCTTCCTAGGGAGAAACACCCTGAAGATTTATGTAATTCACCAGCCTGTATTCGTGGGACTGCTCATGCTTATATATGGCGGATTACCTAATCTAGGAGTGTGAGAGGTAAAATGAAGACTTATATTAAAAATGTCCTCAAAATCCTTAGTATCTTGGCCGATGAAATAGTCGTTGGAATATTTCTGTTCTTTATTTTGCCAAGGGCTGGAATAGAAGTTCCCCTAAAGCCTGCTCTCGCTGTAATAGGATTTCTTATTTTTAAGGATGTTATTGCCGTTAAATTCCTCTGGGAAGTCTTTGATAAAAGAGTAGAAGTCGGCCCCGAGACATTGATTGGAAAAGAGGCAATAGTTATTGAGGCTCTTAATCCAAAAGGAGTTGTAAAAGTTGGGAACGAGCTCTGGATTGCCGAATGCCTGAATGGAGCTGCCAAAAAGAAGGAAAAAGTCAAAATAATCGAGGTTAAGGGCGCTAGACTTCTCGTGAAACGCCAAGAGTAGTTAAAACCATTACAATTTCCTCTGGGTTATTTGTTGTGAAGGCCACGTCGACTCCTCTTTTGTGGATGATTATACAGCCTTTAGCTGGAAAATTGAATCTTATTGGGGCCCAACAACCTACCCAACCTATTTTAACCTCAAAGCTCTCGATATCCTCAATTTTAATCGTTTTCCTAATAATAAAACCCACGGTGCCGCGAAGCCTTATCTCTCTGTCGTCTATTTCTATTTTAAAACTCAACAAGTCTATCAAAATCATGACAATTACAATAAAAACTGCCACCATAACTTCAAAACCCTCGCCTGCATGATAGGTCCCCCAAAGACCCGCCAAAAGACCAATGTATGCTGGAAGCGTGATGAGAAACGTGAATCTGCTGAATCTCCTTTCTTCATAAAGCATAGGGCATCAAAAAGAGAAAGGGTTAAAATTTAATAAAAGTTTCCCATGTCTTAGTATCCTTAAGACCATGTCCCGTAGCTACCACAACGACTCTTTCGTCTTTATCTTTTTGGGAAGACCCCTTCCGAAAGGGAGGGGATGCAAACACTCTAAAGGTGAGCACCGAAAAGTTTAAATACTCTTGCTAGTAGTAATGAGTGCTTCAATAATTTGAAAAGTAGCCGGCGATTCCCTCGTTGGAGAGATAGCCGGTAGTGGCCGTGTGAACCGGCCAGTGAGAGTGAGGCTACCGGCAACGGGATGCTGAATGAACTCTCAC
>QMUF01000028.1 GCA_003663525.1 Thermococci archaeon
CAAAATTCGGCTGTGCTGGGGCGAGATGTGATGGAAAAGTTTGTAGAATCCTCCATGATCCGACTATAACTCCTCCTCACCAGTGGTGGGCTGTCTATAGGTGGATAACGAGGAAGTTTAATGTTGATGTCATGATTCACTTTGGAACTCACGGCACCTTTGAATTTAGACCGGGGAAAAGCGTTGGACTTTCTCCTTCATGCATCCCTGAGGCAAGCTTAGATTATACTCCCCACTTATACGTTTATGCAGTTTCAAATCCAATGGAGGGCGTTATTGCCAAGAGAAGAAGCTATGCAACGCTAATAGACCACATTTATCCACCAATGGCAATAGCTGAAGTTTTGGATGATTTGGATTCGCTCTTGAATCAATATGCAAAGGCAAAAAGCCTAGGAGACGAGGCAAGGAGAAAGAAGATTTACGAGCAGATTTTGGAGAAAGCTGAAGAAAACAAGATAAGAATAGCGACCCCTGAAAATGAAGAGCAAACGATAGAGGAAATCCACCGCTACGCTGATTTAATGAGAGGTTCTCAAATTAATCTCGGTCTTCATATCTTTGGACATCCACCGAAAGAACCCGAGAAATTAGCGGAATACATTGCCACGGCAATGGCTTATGATTCCTACGCTTCCCCTTCGATTAAGCCCGTTATAGCCGAGGCAGTAGGCTTAGACTACGAGAAGATAAGGAAGAACCCCTTAGAGACTACAAATAGATTTACGAACAGAGAACTGTTGGAGATTTTCCACAGGATAGCAGTTAAAAGCTTAGGGCGTTTGCTTAAGGGTGAAGGCTTTGAAGTAATTGAGGAAGAAATTAGAAAGGCTGGCTTTGGAGTTAAGTCTAAGGAAAAGCTTGAGGAAACGTTTAGAAAAGCCCTTGAAGTTGCAGAGAGAATAATTGGATGTAAAAAGGAGCATGAAGGATTCTTGAAAGGACTAAGTGGAGAGTATGTAGAGTCAGGCCCTTCGGGAGCCATAACGAGGGGAAAGTTCGAGATTTTACCGACGGGAAGAAACTTTTATGCAGTTGATCCAAGAACTTTGCCAACCAAAGCAGCTTGGCAAATTGGAGTTGAAACTGCTGAGAAGCTCTTGGAGGAGTACAAGAAGAAGCATGGAAAGTATCCCGAAAGCATTGGACAGGTTCTCTGGAGCATAGATGGGTATAAGGCAGATGGCGAACAAATAGCTCAAATTCTCTATTTGCTTGGAGTTAAGCCCATCTGGAAAGGAGATGTGATTTCTGAACTTGAAGTAATTCCCTTAGAAGAGCTCGGAAGGCCAAGGATTGACGTTCTGGTTAGAATAAGTGGAATCGTGAGAGATACTTTGCCAAATTACATATATCTCATCGACGAGGCAATAGAAAAGGTTGTTACGCTGGATGAGCCGTTAGAAATGAACTACATCAAAAAGCACTACATTGAGCACATTAAAAAACTTATTGAATTAGGCAAAAGTTTTGAAGAAGCACAAAGGTTTGCAAGGTTTAAAGTTTTCTCTGCTCCTCCGGGGGCTTACGGGGCTGGAGTGAATTTAGCTGTTGAGTCATCAGGCTGGCAGAAGGATGAGGATTTAGCAAAGGTTTGGGTTCAGTGGAGCGGCTACGCTTATGGAAAAGATGCCTTTGGAGTTGAGGCACATGAATCATTAGTTTTGAATCTCAAAAGCGTTGACGTAATCAATAGAAACCACATAAGCGATGAGCACGACTTAACGAACTGCTGCTGTTATTTTGCCTATCACGGTGGATTTAAAACAGCGGTAGATGCTTTAACTGGCAAGGATGTAGATATAATCCAAGTTGACACGAGGGATATAAGCGATACTAAAATTGTTGATATTAAAGTGGAAATTGAAAGAATAACAAGAACAAAGCTTCTCAATGACAGATGGATTGAGGAAATGAAAAAGCATGGATATAGAGGGGCGAGCGAGTTCTCAAAGAAAATTCTTCATCTCTATGGCTGGGAGGCAACAACAAAGCTCGTTGAAGGCTGGATTTTTGATGAAATAGCGCAAAAGTATGTTCTTGATGAAGAAATGAGGAGATGGCTTGAGGAGCACAATCCCTACGCCATCGAGGAAATTGCAAGGCGCTTGATTGAAGCTTATGAGCGCGGCTTGTGGGAGACGAGCGATGAGGTCATTGAAAGGCTCATGGAAGCTTACTCTGAAATTGAGGGACTTTTGGAGGAACACCTTGGAGAAGGGGAAGTTCAAGGTGGAATGATTGAAATCTACACAGCTGAGGATGACGAACAGTGGAGCGAAAATATTGAGGAGGTAGAAGAGCTATGGCAGAAAATAAAAGAGTAAGGGTTCTCTTAATCTCAACAATTGTGAACAAAAGCATCGTGAAGGCAATTGAGAATGTTAAGGAGCATGCAGATGTCAAGCTAATATTTGCTCACGACCTTCATAAGGTGGATAACCTCCAGAGTTATGTTGATTGGGCAGACATAGTTTTAATAGACGTTAGAGGAGACCCTCTCTCACTTACAGAACTCGATTATAAGGATAAGGATGTTGTAATCTTAGTTGGCGGCTCTTCCCTCTTTTCCCTTGCAAAGCTCGGCAGTTTTAGAATGAGCAAGGTAAAAGGAGCTAATATGTCTTACGGAACAAATCCTGAAAGCGTAAAGAAGTGGATAAACAGAATTCAGACCATTATAGAAGCGATGGGAAAAATTCTTCCTTTTGGAGTTCTTAGGGATGCTAGGAGTTACATAAGGATTGTGAAGTATTGGGCCAATGGAGGCTATGAGAACTACAAGAATATGTTTCTCTTTATCTGCAAAATAAAGGGACTGAACGTCAGGGCTGAGGATCCAATTGAATATCCAGGGATTAGTCTGTATCATCCGAATTATGGGTATGATTATAAGCCTCAAATAGATCCAACCAAGCCAACTGTTGGAATAATCTTTTACGGTGGGATGCACTTTGAATCTTCCATACCAACACTTAGGGAGATCGTAAATAAGCTAAACGCAAATATAATTCCTGTCTATTCTGATGGAATTGTGAATCTGAAAGCCATGAGGGAGTACTTTAAAGATGACATCGATTGTATAATCAGCTTGCTGTGGTTCAGGCTAAACGGAGGGCCTTTAGGAGGCGACCCAAGGCCAACAATAGAATTTCTGAAAAAGAAAAAGGCAAAGCTGTTCACACCGACCATGATGTTTATGCAAAAAATAAAGGACTGGGAAAGGAGCGAAAGAGGATTAGATGTAACTCACGGTATAACCACTGTTGAACTGCCGGAGATGGATGGTGGAGTCGAGCCTATTCCTATTTGTGGTGTGAAAGATTATGAAGTTGTTCCCATAGCGGATAGGGTCGATAATTTTGTCAATAGAGTGAACAGATGGCTTGATCTTAAAAGGAAGCAAAATGGAAAGAAGAGGATAGCGATAATTATCTACAATTATCCCCCGGGAGAGGAAAACCTCGGCAGTGCAGCCTACATAGACACCTTCGCGAGCGTTGAGAGGATTCTTGAAAAGCTTGAAAAGGAAGGCTACAACGTTGAAAAAGCTAAGATAAAGGATCTGTTCATGGAAAGAAAGCTCTTCAATGCAAAGCTCTACCCTCCTGAAAAAATTGGATGTCCAAGAATGAGCCTTGAAGAGTATTTGAGGTATTTCAACGAACTACCAGAGGATGTTAGGGAGGAAATTATGAAATTCTGGGGAGAGCCGCCAGGAGAAATAATGGTTGATGAGAAAGGTATTTTAATCCCCGGAGTAATCTTAGGAAACATTTTCATTGGTGTTCAACCTTCAAGACCTCCTCTAAGCGGTGAAGACCTTTATTCAGCAATTCACGATAAAACTAAGCCTCCTCACCACCAGTACATAGCATTCTACAAGTGGATTGAAAAAGTTTTCAAGGCAGATTGTGTTCTTCATGTTGGAACTCACGGAACTGCTGAATTTACAAAAGGGAAAGAAGTAGGATTGAGTTCGAAATGCTTTCCAGACATTTTAATCGGAACGATGCCAAACCTCTACATCTACCATGTTATAAACACCTCTGAAGCGACGATAGCTAAAAGAAGACTTTACGGGACTTTAATCAGCTACAGCTCCCCTCCATACACGACCTCTGGGCTTTACGAAGAATATGCGAGGCTTGAGGAGCTCTTAAATGAGTACAGGGAGGCCTCGGGCAAAGATGAGCCAAGGGCGGAGATAGCAAAGAAAAAAGCGTTAGAGCTTGCAGGGAGGTTGAATCTTGGGAACAACTTGGACGAAATAGAAACAAAACTCTACGAATACAAACGCTCAATAATCCCAAAGGGCCTGCACGTAATCGGGGAGAAATACAGTCTGGAGGAATTGGAAGACTTCATAACACTCATAGCAAGATACGATAGAGGGGAGATAAAGTCTCTGAACAGGTTAATCGCCGAGAAGAAGGGTTTAGCCTACGAAGAAGTGATCAATAACCCATCAAAACTCAAAGAAATCGAGGAAGAGGCGAGGAGTATTGTTAAGCGATTTTTAAAGGGCGAAAGATTCCCGGAGTATGAAAAAACATTAAAATATGCCCTTGAGGTTGCTAAAAAGTTTGCAGATAACTCTTTGGAGCTTGAAAACTTGATTGAAGGTCTGAACGGGCTGTATATAGAGCCCTCTGTTGGAGGAGATGTTATAAGAAACCCAGAGGTCTTGCCAACGGGGAGAAACATTTACGCATTTGATCCGTTAAAAGTCCCAACAGAATCCGCCGTTGAAAGGGGAAGGAAAATAGCAGAGACAACAATAAAGAAATATCTAGAAAAACATGGAAAGTATCCAGAAAGCGTCGGTGTAGTTCTTTGGGGATTTGAAACAGCAAAAACCTATGGAGAAACAATCGCCCAAATATTAGAATACATTGGAGTTAGAGTAGTTCATGTAAGCCCTTGGGAGAAGAAGCTTGAAGTTATCCCGCTTGAGAAACTTGGAAGACCTCGTATTGATGTCATCGTTACAATATGCGGCTTCTTTAGGGAGATGTTCCCAAATATTATGGAGCTACTCGATAAAGCCTTTAGAATGGTTGCAGAGCTTGATGAGCCAGAAGAGATGAACTTTATAAAAAAGCATGCAAAAGAGTTAGGCAACTATGGAGAACTGGCAAAGGCTAGAATTTTTGGACCTACTTCAACCGAATACGGCACGAGATTACTTCAACTTGTTGAAGATGGCATTTGGGACGAAGAAAGAGAGTTAGCAGAAGCTTACATCTCTTCCATGAGTTACGCATACACAAAAGGGCACTACTCCAGAGAGGCGCGTGAACTCTTCGAAAGTCTTTTGAGGAAAGTGGACCTCGTTTCACAAGTGAGGGACTCTCACGATTATGAAATTACGGATTTAGACCATTACTACGAGTTTTTTGGCGGTTTATCAAAATCTGTTGAAGTCCTCAAGGGTGAGAAGCCAGAAATGCTCATAGCGGACACTACAAGGGAGGTTGTGAAAGTTGAGAGCATTAAAGAGGCGATAGAAAGAGGAACAATCACAAGAATCCTCAATCCAAAGTGGATAAATGAGATGCTGAAACATGAATTTCATGGCGCTCAAAAAATTGCTGACAGAGTAGAATACTTGCTCGGCTTGGCGGCAACTACAAATGCCGTGAAAAACTGGATATGGGATAAAGTTGCTGAAAGGTTTATGTTTGATGAGGAGATATTTGAAAGGCTAAAGGAAAGCAATCCATATGCGACAAAAGAAATACTCGAAAGGCTCCTTGAGGCGAATAGGAGGGGTTACTGGAAAGCAGATGAGGAAATTTTAGAGGAACTTGAGGACAAATACCTTGAGCTGGATGGAATGCTTGAAGAAGAAATCTAAGGAGGTGGACAAAATATGGAAACTCGTGAAAAACGCTTAATCTTCCCATTCTCTGCTATAGTTAGACAGGAAAAAGCTAAACTAGCTTTGCTCTGTGTGGCCGTTAATCCACTAATAGGTGGAGTTTTATTAAAAGGAGACAAAGGAACGGGGAAATCAACCTTGGTTAGAGCTCTGGCTAACGTCCTCCCAGAAATTGAAGTTGTGGCAGATTGTTCGTTCAACTGCAATCCGATGAACCCCTTAGAGATGTGCGACAGCTGCTATGAGAGACATGAAAGAGGTGAGAGCTTACCAATTGCCAAAAGAAGAATGAGGGTTGTTGATTTGCCCTTAAGCGTTACAATAGATAGATTGGTTGGAACTGTGGATGTGGAGCGCTTTTTAAAGGAGGGGAAAAAAGCTCTGCAGCCGGGAATATTAGCGGAAGCTAATAGGGGAGTGCTTTACATCGATGAGGTCAACCTCTTAGATGACTACATAGCCGATTCGCTCTTAGATGCTGCAGCAATGGGATGGAACACAATAGAGAGGGAAGGGATCTCATTTAGACATCCAGCCCGCTTTATCTTAGTTGGGAGCATGAACCCAGAGGAAGGTGAGCTTAGGCCTCAAATCCTCGATAGATTTGGTCTATGCGTTGAGGTCTCAGCACCAATGAATCCGGAGGATAGAATAGAGATAGTTAAGAGGGTTGAGGAATTCCATGAAGACCCAATAAGCTTCTACAAGAAGTTCGAGAGCGAAGAGAAAAAGCTTACGGAAAAAATTGTTAAAGCGAAGGAGCTTTTGCCTAAAGTTGAGATAAGCGATGATTTGCTGAAGGTTTTAGCTGAGACTGTGATTAATTTAGGCATAAAGACCAACAGAGCTGAAATCACTACAATAAAAACTGCAAAAGCAATAGCTGCTTTAAACGGAAGGAGAAGGGTTTCCCTTGAGGATTTGGAAAAAGCCATGGAATTAGCTTTACCTCACCGTCTAAGGGATAGACCTTTTCAAAAGCCCCCTCAAATGAAACCTCCAAAGCCTAAAGATGATAAGGAGCACAATCATGATCATGAACACGAGCATAACCATGAACACAAGAAGGAAGAAAAAAGTGAAAGCGCTCGAAGTCAAGGAATTGGAAATTTAGAGCAAACTTTTCGCTCAAGCAAAGCTAAAATCCCAAAAATAGAGAGCAAAAACTTTGGGAGCAACGACTTTACAGGCCACCGCTCTTCAAGGGACATTAGCATTACTGTGGTAAATTTTCCAAAGGGAATTCCCGTCTCTTATCTACCCCCAAAAGATGAAATAAGGGATGTTGATTTTTACAACTCGACTATTTGGGCAGTATTAAATGGAAAAAAGCCACCAATAAAGCTTGAGCTAAAGGATGTCCGCGTTAGAGTCAGGAAGGCAAAGGCTCCTACGCTCTGGGTTTTGATCTTAGATTCAAGCGGAAGTATGGCGGTGAAGAAAAGAATAAGCATTGCAAAGGGAATAGCAGAAAAGTTGGTCGAGAACAGCTACATCAAGAAGTCAAAAATGGCTTTGATAGTTGCAAAGGGTAAAGAAGCTGAGGTTTTTGTTCCGCCAACTAAGAACTACTGGGAAGTGTTTGAAAAAATAGAAAGTGTTCCAACTGGAGGAAGGACTCCTCTCAGCTCTGCTTTATACAATCTTTTGCTTTTAGCCAATAGAGAGAGAATGAAAGACAAGTCCGTCAAAGTTAGAGCATTTCTAATAAGCGATGGAAGAGCAAACGTTCCCCTCTTTGGCAAGAGAATTAAGGATGAAATCATTGAGCTTGCAAAAGCGTTGAGGAAGAAGAGCATTGAACTTAACATTTACGATACAAACGGCAAGGGGATAAACCCGGGGGTTTCCTATATTCCCCTCATAAAACAGGTAGCTGGGGCGAAGGTATACAAGATTTGAGTAACTTTTTCTTTTCAAACCAAGAGACGCTCTCTGATCTCCTCCCCCATAAACGGCGATACTTTCAAAGGGAAATAATGCTTCTATAGTTTCAACATTTTTACGTCAAAATAAACCTTAAAAACTTTAAATTTTTACATGTTTCTGACAATAAGGGAGGTGATTCTCATGTTTCCTCACGAAGAAGAACTAATAAAAGAGAGGCTCGGCAGAGAGCCAAACGAAGTTGAAAAGGCCATGCTCGAGGTAATGTGGAGCGAGCATGCATCATACAAGTCAAGCAGAAAATGGCTTAAGCTTTTACCTACTAAGAACGACCACGTGATTTTAGGCCCCGGAGAAGATGCAGGTGTTGTAAAGTTTGATGAGAGTACAGCAATAGTCGTTGGGATAGAGAGTCACAACCATCCTTCAGCTGTTGAGCCTTATGGCGGAGCAGCAACAGGTGTTGGAGGAATTGTGAGGGATATACTCTGTATGGGGGCTCGTCCCATAGCTTTGCTCGACCCTATACGCTTCGGGCCCCTTGAGAAGGAGCGCAACCGCTATTTGTTTGAGTATGTTGTCAAGGGAATAGCAGATTATGGAAATAGAATCGGTGTCCCAACAGTTGGGGGAGAAACGGAGTTCGATGAAAGCTTAGATAACTACACACTTGTGAATGTAGCATGCATTGGTTTAATGAAACCTGAAGAACTTGTGCACAGTTATGTTGAGGAGAGTGGTCTGCTTTTGGTTTTAGTGGGAAACAAAACAGGAAGGGATGGAATTCATGGAGTTACATTTGCGAGCGAAGAATTAAGTGAGAACGCAGAAGAGGAAGACCGTTCAGCTGTTCAAATTCCAGATCCATTCACAGAGAAACTTTTGATTGAGGCAACTCTTGAGGCCCTTGCAACTGGAAAAGTTAAGGCCCTTAAAGACCTCGGTGGTGGGGGTTTAACATGTGCTTCATCAGAGATGGCCGGAAAGAAAGGTTTTGGAGCCATAATCTATGCAGACAGAGTCCCCCAAAGAGAGCCAAACATGAATCCAATGGAAATCATGATCTCAGAAAGCCAGGAAAGAATGCTTTTTGCCGTTAGAAAGGAAGATGTCAATGAGATAGGTAAGATCTTTGAAAAATATGACCTCGAATGGACTGTTGTAGGTGAAACCATAGAAGAGCCTCGATACATTGTTTATTGGAATGATGAAAAAATAGCAGACCTTCCTATAGATCTCCTAGCAGACGTTCCCATAATAGAGTGGGAAGCTAAACCATATGACATCGAAAAAGATGTACAAACACCAGAACTCAGCGTTGAGGAGGCCCTCCTTGAAGTTCTCTCAAGCCCCAATATAATTAGTAAAGCATGGATATGGCAACAATATGACCATGAAGTCCAAGGGAGGACGGTCTTAAAGCCTGGCCTTGATGCAACAGTTCTCAAGATAAACGACGAATATGGTTTAGCCTTTGTGAGCGATGGAAATCCATCCTATTCTCACTTAAACCCACATTACGGAGCAATGAGCGCTGTTGCTGAGGTGGTAAGAAACCTCGCTAGCGTTGGAGCGAGACCCCTAGCACTCGTAGACAACCTTAACTTTGCCTCACCTGAAAGGCCCGAAGTTTACTGGAGCTTCATAGAAACCATTAAAGGATTGGCTGATGCAGCAAAAGCTTTTGGCCTAGCCTATGTCAGTGGGAACGTTAGTTTCTACAATGAGGTAGGAAACAAATCCATAAAACCAACACCAGTCGTTGCTGGTCTCGGAAAAGTGAAGCTTGAAAACATTACAACAATGGGCTTCAAAGACGAAGGCGATTTAATAGCGGTAGTTGGAATCACTAAAAAAGAGCTTGGAGGAAGCGAGTTTTACAGAATTTTTGGTATCAAAGAGGGAATCGCTCCGAGAGTTGACCTTGAAAGGGAGAAACGAAACGTTGAAGGTATTTTGAAAGCAATCGAGCTCAAGCTTGTCAAAGCTGTTCATGATGTAAGCAAAGGAGGACTGGCCATTGCACTTATAGAAATGGCAATTGCAGGGAATAAGGGATTTGAAGTGGACATAGAGAAGGTTCCAGCAGAGGGTGGGCTTTCTCCTCTAGAGGTGCTCTTTTCAGAAAGCCATGGACGCTTTTTGATAAGCTTTGAAGAAAAGAATCTTGAAAAGATCAAGGCTATCTTTGATGAGTTCGCTGTTATTGGAAGGGTAGCAGAAAAAGTGCTCATATTCAATCATAAAAACAAAGAAGCCATTAATTTGGACTTAAGGCAGGTTAAAGCACTTTACAACTCGCTTCCTAGTCTTCTAGGAGAGTGAGACTTTTTTAAACTTTATACCCCTATTTTATGAATTTTTAGACTGCATTCAACAAAAAGTTTTAAAACAGTCTCCCGAACAAATGTTCGGGGAGAGTCTTGAAGGTAGGAATACTCGGAAATGGGATAGCAGGATTAACAGCGGCCATATCTCTTGCAAAAAAGGGAAACGAGGTCTATCTTGTTGGAGACACCATAAAAAAGACGAACTCTTACTTGGCCCAAGCAGGAGTAGCTTTTCCAATCTTAGATGGGGACTCTATAAGGAAACACGTTCTGGACACAATTAACGCTGGTAGGTATTTAAATGACGAAGAAACTGTCTGGAGTGTTATTTCAAAATCGAGCGAGGCCTATGATTTTTTGCTTTCACTTGGGTTAGAATTTGAAGGGAATGAAATTGAAGGGGGCCACAGCTTTCCAAGGATTTTCACGATTAAAAACGAAACCGGAAAACACATAACAAAGCTACTCTATATGAGAGCCAAAGAATTGGGCGTTCACTTCATCAAAGGACTTGCAGAATCAGTAGCCATCAAAAATAAAAAGTGTTATGGAGTGTTTCTCGATGGTGAGCTCTTAAAATTCGACGCTACAGTTTTGGCAACCGGTGGGTATACAGCATTATTCAAATACACAGCTGGCTCCCCTCTTAACTTGGGCACGCTGATTGGAGATACCGTTATGAAGGGAGCACTAGTGAGGGATTTAGAATTTGTTCAGTTCCATCCCACTGGATTCATAGGAAAAAATGGGATAAAGCTCATAAGCGAAGCAGTAAGAGGAGCAGGGGCGAAGTTAATCAACTCAGATGGTGAGAGGTTTATCAACGAACTTGAGCCAAGAGATGTCGTTGCAAGGGCCATTTATATGCAAACCCAAGAGGGGAAAGAGGTCTATTTAGATGCCACTGATATAGAGGATTTCAAATCGAGATTCCCTCAGATATATGCATTTCTCAAACAAGAAAACATAGACCCCGAAAGAGATATGATACCCATCTCTCCAATAGCCCACTACTCAATTGGGGGCCTAAGTGTTGACGCTTATTACAGAACCAGCATAGAAAACTTGTATGCCATTGGAGAAGCGGCCGATAATGGATTTCATGGAGCAAACAGGTTGGCAAGTAATTCACTCTTAGAGTGCATTGTAAGCGGACTTGAAGTTTCAAGGACTATTTTTAGAGAGAGACCAAAGCTAAGAGAGGATACGGAGCTAGTAAACAATGCTCAAGAACTTGGAGACGTGGAGGGGGTTAAGGAGATACTTTGGAAACATGCGGGAATTATAAGAAGTGGAGAAAAGCTCAAAGAAGGTATTAAAAAGCTTAAAAACATTGAAGCAGATAAGAGGATTAAATGCCTCGCAGAAGGCATTCTAAAGAGTGCCTTATGGAGAGAGGAAAGTAGGGGTGTGCACTATAGAGCAGATTTTCCATCCACAAGAGAGGAGTTTAAAACCCCCAGCTTTTGGAGGTGTTAACGTGAATCTAGTTGAAGAGATCATGCGGCTTAAAGAGGAAAAGAATGCAATAATATTGGCTCACAACTATCAGCTACCCGAGATACAAGATATAGCCGACTTTTTAGGAGATAGCCTCGAATTGGCTAGAAAGGTTGTAAATGTTGATGCAGATATTATAGTTTTTGCTGGCGTTGATTTTATGGCCGAGACTGCTAAAATATTAAATCCCAACAAAAAGGTTCTCCTTCCAACAAGAAGAGCAACATGTGCTATGGCCCACATGCTTAAGGTTGAACACATTCTTGAAGCTAAGGAAAAGTATCCAGATGCTCCTGTAGTTCTTTATATAAACACAATGGCCGAAACTAAAGCCTACGCTGACGTAACCGTTACATCGGGTAACGCTGCTAGAATAGTAGAGAAACTCGAAGCAGATACTGTAATTTTTGGCCCAGATAACAATCTCGCTTATTATGTTGCAAAGCGCACTGGAAAAAGGATTATCCCAATCCCAGAAGGTGGCCATTGCTATGTTCACAAGAAATTCACCCTCGAAGATGTCAGAAGGGCAAGAAAAGAATATCCAAATGCAAAGTTAATGGTTCACCCCGAGTGCAATCCTGAAGTGCAGGAGCAGGCAGATTTAATAGTCTCAACTGGTGGGATGGTTAGAAACGCCTGCCAGCACGATGAGTGGGTTGTCTTTACTGAGAAGGAGATGGTCTATAGGCTGCAAAAGCTCTATCCAGACAAAAAGTTCTATCCCGCAAATGAGGATGCCTTCTGCATTGGAATGAAATCAATTACACTCAAGCACATCTATGAAGCCCTTAGAGACGAGAAATACGAAATTGAAGTGCCCGAAGAAATTGCTATAAAAGCTAAGAAGGCCATTGAAAGAATGCTGGAGATGAGCAAGTAGCTAAGTAGGGAGGTAAACTTTTCTACTTTCTTTACCTCTTAACTGAACAAGGTGATGAAAAATGATTCCCCTTACATACCTTCTCCGCTTTTTGGAGGAAGATGTTCCATTCGGCGATGTTACAAGTGAAGCTGTTATTCCCGAGAATTTGGAGGCAGAGGCTGTAATTATATCAAAGCAAGATGGAGTTATAGCGGGCCTAGAAGAGGCAAAGGCCCTTTTTGAACACTTCGGCGTTAAAGTTGAGCTTAAAGCTAAGGACGGGGATGAAGTGAAGAAGGGAACTGTAGTTATAAAGCTCAAGGGCAATGCACGAAAGATTTTGCTAGCAGAAAGGACAGCATTAAACATCATGGGAAGAATGAGCGGCATAGCAACCCAAACTAGGAAGCTTGTTGAAAAAATTAGGACTGTTAGCCCCAAAGTCAGAGTGGCAGGCACAAGAAAAACCCTCTTAAAGCCCTTAGACAAGAAGGCAATACTCATAGGAAATGGCGAACCCCACAGGTTCAGCTTGAGCGATGCCATACTCATAAAAGATAACCATTTGGCGTTAGTGCCGCTTGAAGAGGCCATTAAGCGGGCAAAAACCTTTTCTGTTTATAAGATCGTTGAGGTCGAGGTGGAAAGCCTAGAAGATGCACTAAAAGCCGCTAAAGCTGGGGCTGATGTAATAATGCTCGATAATATGACCCCAGAGCAAATCAAGGAAGTCCTTGAAGCTTTGAAGCACGAAGGGTTCAGGGATAAAGTCAAAATTGAAGTAAGTGGAGGGATAACTGAAGAAAATATCCAGGATTATGCAAAGCTCGATATCGACGTTATAAGCCTCGGAGCATTAACACACAGCGTGAAAAACTTCGATGTCAGCTTGAAGATTCTTCATTAGTCCTTTTTCTTTTCCAGCAAAATCAAAAGCGCTGAGAATGGGCCCAATATTCGGCGGAATGCTCTTGAGTGGAAGAAAAGCCGCCAAGGAGATACTTGAGAAGCTTAAGAAATGAGGTTTTTAGTTTTGTCTCCATTGACTTTTTTCTAATTCTAATACTCTGCTACTTTTTAATCGCAAATTTTATATTCAAGTTTTAACTTGAATAATATTGAAGACAATATCTTGAGGTGATGTACATGAGAAAGTTTGAGGTTATCAAGCAAAAGGGAACTGAAAGACTGAAGAGAGGATTTGCCAAGATGGTTAAAGG
>QMUF01000029.1 GCA_003663525.1 Thermococci archaeon
GGATTCTTGAGCGGTATATACCTGCTCAACTACCTTCTCAAAGTCGTTAAGAGCCGAGCTGAGATTATAATTCCAGAAAAAATAACACCTCACATTGTGGAAGGAAAAAAAGTTATAATCGTGGACAGGGAGAAAGCAAGACTACTTCTTAGCGAATTTGAGAACTTTCCAGTTCTGGCATTTGTCAGAGGATTCAAATACCCGAAGTCATGGAATGTGCGCATTGTGACAAGTGCTCCAATTGAAAACGGAATTCCTCCCACAAATCTGGAATTAATTACAGAATTGTGTGTTCATTACATGAGGGAGGTGAGAGAAAAAGGAAGTCCTGGTGTTATTTACATAGCCTGTCTTGAGTATTTAAAGCTTTATAACAGCTTTATGGGTCTTCTCAAATTCCTACACAGGCTTAGGGATTATACTATTATGTATGGCGGAAGAGTGATTGTAGAGATTGATGAGAAGGTATGGGATGAGAGAGAACTTACACAGTTAAAGCTTCTCGAAATCTAAAGGTTGATCAAGACTTTCCTGTAATTTCTTTCAGAGCCTTTTTCAGTTCATTATAAGCCTCCTGAAGGGATTCTGGAATCACTTTTGTATCGGCTATCACAGGCATAAAGTTTGTATCTCCGTTCCACCTTGGTACAATATGAAGATGGACATGATCCTTTACGCCGGCCCCAGCTACACAGCCAATATTAACCCCCATATTAAAACCCTGTGGTTTCATAGCTCTTTTTAGGGCCTTTATTGTGAGCTGGGAAAGTTTCATAATATCAAGAAGTTCCTCATCGGTGAGTTCTTCCCATTCTCCTACATGTCTGTAAGGAGCAATCATAACATGACCAGGGTTGTAGGGGTAGTTGTTCATGATAACAAATGCGTGCTTGCCCCTGTAAAGTATTAACCTCTCTTCATCACGGTTTTCTTTTGGGAAATCACAAAATATACAGCCGTTGTGTTTTGGGGATCTTATGTATTTGATGCGCCATGGTGCCCATATATGATTCATGTCTTCACCTCAATTGGGAAAAAACTTGGAGATTAAAAAGGTTTCTCATAAAGTTTTTAATTCTCTTTTAGTATTCACCTCAGGTGATAGATCGTGAAAAGAAAGGGAATTCTTATTATTCTCGACGGACTTGGAGACAGGCCCATAGAGGAACTTGGTGGAAAAACGGCTCTTGAGTATGCAAACACTCCAAACATGGATAAACTTGTGAAGATGGGGATTTTGGGACAGCAAGATCCTATAGCTCCTGGAAAACCTGCTGGAAGTGATACCGCTCATTTGGCCATATTTGGGTATGATCCATATCAAACCTATAGAGGAAGGGGGTTTTTTGAGGCCTTGGGTGTAGGTTTAGATCTTGATGAGGATGATTTGGCCTTTAGAGTTAATTTCGCCACAATTGAAAACGGAATAATAACCGATAGAAGAGCAGGAAGAATAATTACTGAAGAGGCCCATGAACTTGCAAAAGCGATCCAGGAGAATGTAAAGCTACCGGTGGAGTTCATTTTTGTAGGTGCAACAGGCCATAGAGCCGTTCTTGTCCTTAAAGGAATGGCCAACGGGTACAAAGTTGGAGAGAACGATCCCCACGTAGAAGGAAAGCCACCTCATGAATTTGAGTATGGAGATGAGGAGAGTAAAAAAGTTGCAGAAATCCTTGAAGAATTTGTAGAAAAAGCACATAAAGTGCTTGAGTACCATCAAATAAATGAGAAGAGAAAAAAAGAAGGAAAACCTGTTGCAAATTATCTCTTAATCAGAGGGGCCGGAACATATCCAAATATACCAATGAAATTTACAAAGCAATGGAAAGTTAAAGCAGCTGCCGTAGTTGCCACGGCTCTTGTCAAAGGCGTTGCGAGGGCAATAGGTTTTGATGTTTACACACCAGAGGGATCAACCGGCGAGTACAACACCGATGCCATGGCCAAAGCAAAAGCAGTGGTAGAGCTCTTAAAAGATTACGACTTTATCTTTCTCCATTTTAAGCCAACCGATGCCGCTGGCCATGACAACAATCCAAAGAAAAAGGTGGAGATGATAGAGAGAGCGGATGAAATGATTGGTTACATAGTTGAGAGCATCGACCTTGAAAATACTGTAATAGCAATTACCGGAGACCATTCAACGCCGTGTGAAGTCAAGAACCACAGTGGCGATCCAGTTCCTCTGTTAATTGTCGGTGGAGGAGTTAGAGCGGATTACACAGAAAGCTTTGGTGAAAGGGAATGCATGCGGGGCGGAATAGGTAGAGTTAGAGGAAAATACATAGTGCCCATGATGATGGACCTAATGGGGAGAGCCGAAAAGTTTGGAGCTTAGCCTGTTTTCTTTTATTTCTGCTTTGTTTATTGTCTCAATGGAATCCGTTGCTAAGTCCACAATAAGCAACTTATTAGTTAGGTACTCGCCCCAGTGGGTTATAATTTTAACGGCCTCTGCCCCCTCTATGGTATCGATAATCCCTGCAAGTGCCCCAAAAATTGCTGTTTTTCATTTTTGTCTCATCAAACTCTGAAAATAGCTCTTCTAACTTCTGTGTTTTTCTTGGGATTATGGTAGTAATCCCATAAGGGCCTTTGATGCCACCGTGCACCAGCGGGACAATACTCAGAGATGCCTAAGAGCCTCTATTAGAATGTCGTTTTCCTCTCTTTTCCGTATGCTGAACCTTATGTAGGCAGGTAACCCAAAACTTGAGCAGTCCCTAACAAGTACTCCCTTCTCTCTAAGCCTTTCAACAGTACTTTTTGCATCCCCAACATATTTAATAAAAAAGTTTGCATCGCTTTTCACGTTCAATTCTCTTTCTATTCGACTTTTCTCTTTCCAGGCTAGTGGTATTGTTTTTTTTAAGTGCTCAAATTCATCCGCTATGACAAATTCCAAAAACGCATAGCCAAAAGATCCAATGCTCCATGGCATCCTTACACTCTTGAAGGCATCTTCAAAGCCAACAACATAACCAACCCTAATCCCGGGTAAGCCATAGCTCTTTGTGAAAGTCCTCAGCTTTACTATTTTTTCACCTTCGGGGCTTTTTGCATTTTTTACGAAGTCTATAAAAGCTTCATCCAATACGAGAAGCGAATTCTTATCTTCCACTTCTTGGATTAGGGGCTTAAGCTCTTTCACTCTGTAGAATTTTCCATCGGGATTGTTGGGATTGCAAAAGAAGACAATACTGCTTTTATCAACTCTTTCAGCCACTGCATTTGGATTATTAGGGGTCTTTATAACTTCGGCACCAAAAATTCTTGCAATCCTCTCATATTCCCCGTAGGTGTGCTCTGGGATAATTACCTTCCTTCTTTCTTTCATCGCGAGGATGCCGACTAGATATAAAGCTTCCGTTATTCCAGCTGTAACCGTCAAGGGCTCCCCTACAATGTTTGAAAGCTCCTCTTCAAGCCTTTCCCAGTAAAGATAGCGATTGCTTAAGGCTTTAGCACGTTCAACCATATCATCCACCCATTCTGGAAGATAAGGATTTAACGATGCTGAAAAGTCTAACAATCCTTCTCTTCTGGCACCTCCATGCTGGGCTTTAAACTCCACAGGCTTGAGCATTTCACCACCTCCACATGACTAAGCCAGATATAAGGATCCATTCAACCACAACAATCCAGTAAACCCTGAGGGCCTGTTTGATGTCTCCAAGCTCGGGAGTTCTGCCATCAAAACGGTATACCCCCTCTTTCTCAAGCCACACGCCCAAAACAGCACTCATTGCTGCAATAGGCTTATCACCATTTATCTTGAATTTGGCCTTTTTGTAATGAGATAACACCTTTCTGGGGCCGAGAGGAAGGAACAAAAGAACGGTCAAACGAGCAGGAATGAAGTTTGTGATATCATCTAGCCTAGCCGCAAACTTTCCAAAAAACTCATATCGCTCATTCCTATATCCTATCATGGCATCGAGGGTGTTCACGGCTCTATAAATTAGGGCACCACTTAGGCCAAAGATGAGATAATAGAACAGAGGGGCAACTACGCTGTCCGTTATATTTTCCGCTAAGCTTTCAATTGCTGCTGAATTTAAATGAGCTCTATCCAAGTTTGATACATCTCTGCTCACAATCCAGCTAATATATTTTCGCTGCTCCTCGATATCCTCCTTTATTGTATTTTTCACGTGCCGAGCAAGGCTCTTTATAGCAAAAGAGCTCTTTAAAAGATAAACACTCACAGCGACGCCAGGCCACTTAGGCAAAAAACATGGGAGTCTTGAAAGGAAAAAGGCAAAGCCAATTACAATAATCGCCCCCAGAAAACCTGCAGTGAAGTCCAGAGCTGGAGTTCTCCTTTTGTAATGTTTATCAAAAAATTCAATGACCTTACCAAACCATACTACAGGGTGAACTAAGGCAGGTGGTTCTCCTATCACTAAATCCAACACCAACGCAAGGAGAAAGATTACCAGCTTCATTTCAGCATCAACACTGGTGGATATTTTATCCTTTTAACTCTTTCCGGGGTTTACTTAGAGATAACTTTCAGAAGAGAACAGAGCTTGCTCAAGGATAGATAATAAAGTTAATCGAAAACTTTAACGGTAATCTTTTGCCACATTTCAAGATATTTCACCGTTAATCGATATGAATGCCTCTCTCACTTTCTTATATTCCTCAATAATCTCCTCGTTTGGTTCTTTTACACCTCTCCTCACATACCACGCCGGATGTCTGAGGTAGAGGACTTCAAACCCGAACTTTTTTAGAGCCTTATGTGCAGTTCTACCAATGGCAAAAATTGCCTTGGGCTTAAGAATATTGAGCTCCCTTTCCAGGAGCCCTAGCTCCTTCTTTCCAAACCTTGTCAGCTTATTTTCCGGGGGATTGCATTTAACGACGTTAGTAATGTACACAAAGTCAGGGTTTATGCCAAGGGAGAAGAGCGTTTTTCTAAGCAGCATCCCGGAGGCATCTCTGTAAAAACATATCCCTGTTAAACCGCACCCTTTCCTTCCGGGTGCTTCACCCACTAAAACTACCTTAGAACCTATCCACCCATTCGCAAAGGGCAAGCCTTCAAAGGCTTTTATTTTTAGCTGATATTCGTAGTACTTCTTACTGCAGAACGTCAACGGTTCTCTAAGGAATTCATGATACAGTTCCACAAGCTCATGGGCTTTTTTCTCATCTTCTCTACCTTTAACCAAAAACCTTTCCTTCGGGTTGTAGATGGTTTTGGCATAAATTCCATAGATTTTCTCGTCCAGGGAAAGAAAGTCTTTCCATGTCTTTAGGAATAGTGGCATAGTTTTGAAGTTTTTTGGATTTATGTAAACCTCACCAACCCTTCCCAGACTCTCGAACTTCAGTAGCATAAAGGATAAAACGTCCAACGGACTTATAATCTTGGTGGTATTATGGAGACGAAAAAGTGTCCTTTTTGTGGAGGAACAATGATTAAGGGGAAAAGCCCTCAGGAAGGCTATGCCCTATATTTCTGGAAGGCTCCATGGAAGAAGGGATTCAAAGGAGCAATTAGTGGAACCATAAAAGCACATCCCTGGCTCTGTCTTAACTGCGGTGCGATAATTCCATATGTAGAAGAAGTCGAACTTCAAAAAGTCAGGGAAGAGTATAATGAGATAAAGCTGGAGGGAGGAATTTGAGAGGTATAGCTTTTTTCTCGGGTGGGAAGGATGGGCTATATGCAGTTTATCTTGCCGAAAAGAGCGGCATTGAAGTTCCGTATTTGCTTGTCCTTAAGACCTCAATAGGACTCTCCCCTCACTGGGAAAATTTTGAAGCCCTTAAGACCCTTGCAGAGGCTATGGGAAAAACCCTCCTCACTTTTGACATGGTGGATGGAGGAGATTCTTTAGCCAGATTTATAGCATCTCTTGAAGTTGATTATATTATAGCCGGCGATGTGTTCCTAGAAGATCATTTCAAATGGGTAGAGTGGCTCGCTGAAAAAGCCGGTGCTAAGAGCTTAGAACCCTTATGGGGGCGAGACACACTTGAATTGGCCAAAGAGATGCTCAATACTGACTTTGAATACGCTATAATTGCAGTAAATAGGAAAAAATTAGGAAAAGAATGGCTGGGATATAAGTTCTCCTCTCCGGAAGATTTGGAGCTATTCTTAAACAAGAACCCAGATATTGATCCTCTCGGCGAAGCAGGGGAATTTCATAGTGTAACTCTCTCCAGTCCCCTCTTTAGGGAATGCTTTAAATTTGAAAAGCTTTCCATTGAGAAAAGCGAAAAGTATTGGTGGCTGAGGTTTAAGGTGGTGGAAGATGATTGGAAAGCTCAATAATAAAGGCATAACTCTTGAAAAGATGCTCAATACTGCCTTGGAACTTTACATAGGAGAAGATGCGGAAAAAGTCAGAGAGCAACTTAGAGGGATTATGATCCACTATTTAAATGACATCAATATCCAAGCGCTTTTAACAGCCGCTCTGCTCCTAGAGGAAAATTTCAAAGTTGAAGGTGACCCCGTAAGCCTAGTGGCAGATGAACTCATAGGGATTGACATTGCCGAATATATTGGGGGTAAAAAAGCGCTTTTCAACTTCTTTTACTACGACACAAAAAAGCCGGGGATTTTAAAAGAGCTTCCGCCCTTTCTGGACGATGCTATAGGGGGCTTCATAGCCGGTTGCATGACAAAGGTCTTCGAGATCATCTCATCCGGGACTCCCAGCGAAGGAAGAGAAAGAGGAGTATAAAGAAAATCGTGATGTAGTAGCTCACTGCAAAAGGAAGAACACCCACTAGACCAAGGGTATATAGAAACGTCAAAATCAACACCAAAATAAGTAATCTCCGATAGTGTCCCTTCTTCATGGACAGCCTTTAGGGATAGGCTTTTTAAGCTTTCTTGCAATTGGATTAATTAGCCAGGTGATTATATGAGAAACATTATTCCGTTTATGACGAGAGTTCCAATAAAAGGAGACTTTGAAAAAGCTAGGAACGAAATATGGAGCTTTCCTCTGCTTGCCATCCTTACCTCATCTCTGCCTACACTGATTCTTTACCTTAACCTTCCCCTGAGAAATCTACTGGCTGTTCTCTCGCTTTATTTTATTATGGGCTTACTCCACCTTGATGGATTAGCCGATTGGGCTGATGGGACTATGACCAAAGGAAACAGAGAGAAGAAAATCAAAGCTATGAAAGACCTAAACACTGGCATAGCAGGAGTTTTTGCTGTTGTAATGGTTCTCTTCATCCAGATTTATTCCCTTCAGTTGCTTCCTTTCTATGCGCTCTTTTTAGCAGAGCTCAACTCCAAGTTTGCAATGTTGTTGGCTTTATCAATAAAAAGACCTTTGGAAAGAGGGCTTGGGGCATACTTTATGGAAGGGATGAATAGAGAACAACTCCTTCTCGGGAGTTTGCTTTATTTTGCACTTCTAGTTTCCTTAATCACTTATGATTTAAAAAACGTCTTCTTCATTTTTGCCCTCTTGGTTGGTGCTTATGTAATTAGAGTTAGCCTCAAAAACTTTGGAGGGTTAAACGGGGATTGTATAGGGGCTGTGGGAGAGATAACAAGAGCTGGAACCCTTTTACTTATGGCCTTTGTGTGGTGGTTGATTTGATATTTATCCTCGCAGGTGGAAGATCCAGCAGAATGGGAAAAGAAAAGCCAGTGCTGAAGATAGCAGGTAAAGAAATGCTTCTTTGGGTCTATGATGAGATTTCAAGCATAGATGAGACTGTTGTAGCTCTCTCGAAAAATACACCAAAAACCAAAAACCTCTGCCTACGGGAGAGGATTACTTTCGTTGAAACGCCAGGAAGGGGATATGTTGAAGACATCAAATGGCTTTTGACAGAGTTTGGAGCGTTTGTGAGTGTCTCAGCTGACCTGCCCTTTGTTAAGGCATGTGACGTGGCTCTCATAAGGAACGAGCTTGAGAAGAAAAAAGTCAGCATTACCGGAGTTTTGCCCATAAATGTCGTGCCAAAAGACCTTAGAATTACAACTTACAGAGGATACGCAATTGTAGGAATTAACGGTGTTTCTTATGGGGGGGAGGAATTTGTTGAGTTAAGTAATCCGCTTTTGGCTTTGAACGTGAATACTCCAATGGAACTTGAACTTGCAAACAGAATTGCCAAGTTGCTACAACCCAAGTTCACTAAGGATGTAGTCGATATCAAGGTTTTCCCTCACTACATTTGAAAATCGCTCAATTTCCTTCTCTAGACTCCATTTCTTAAGACTTAACGGTTCAAGATCCTTTTCCACCCTCAGGAAATTCAAAAACTTCTCTGTAAATTTGAGATTATGAAAGACACCGTGCAGATACGTTCCAAATGCTCTCTCACCGATTGCGCCATCATACTCAAAAGCCGGCTCTCCGTTGATTTTGTGAATTATCGAAAAGGGTCTTTCTGAGGTAGAACGTCCCATCCTGATCTCATAGCCCTCAACCTCCATGCTCCTAAGTTGCCCCCAAAGGAGTTCAGCTTTCAGGTAATTTGTCCGTTTTACCGTTGAAAAAACTGTTTTTGCTGGCAGAATGCCAATTCCCTTAACCCTACCTCTCTTAGACTCAACTCTATCTATTATCTCTTCCCCCAGCATTTGAAAGCCTCCACAGATCCCGACTATAAAAGAACCTTCTTTGTATGTTTCGAGAATTGCTTCTTCGATGCCGTTTTTCCTCATCCAAAATAAATCCTCCACCGTGTTTTTGCTTCCTGGAACAATTATTAAATCACCCTTGATCTCCTCTGCTTTTGTGACATAATCAATGCCATTTGCCCAGTGAAGCGGCTCAAAATCTGTGAAGTTGCTTATGTGGGGAAGTTTAATAATCTGTATGTGAATGTCGCCTTTAACCTTCGGGAACTCTGTTAGAGAATCTTCTTCCGGAATTCTATGATTCAAATAGGGAATCACCCCTAAAACTCTCTTCTCATATCTCCGCTCTAAATACTCAAATCCGGGTCTGAGTAGGGATTTATCCCCTCTAAATTTGTTAAATATGAAACCCATCACGAGCTCCTTTTCTTCTTCACTTAAAAGCTCCATTGTGCCAACTATAGAGGCAAAACTTCCGCCCCTGTCTATGTCCGTAACAAGGATGACTTTGGCATTTACATGCCTTGCAACCCGCATATTTGCAATATCATAATTCCTAAGGTTTATCTCCACCGGAGAGCCAGCCCCTTCAATTACTACAACATCATGGGTGCTTATAAGCTCATTCAAAACCTGCATGGCCTTCTTAAAAAGCCCCTCCTTGGTGGAGAGCATATATTCCCTAGCTGAAACAGCTCCAATAGCCTTTCCCATAAAAACTACCTGACTTCTCATATTGCCCTCAGGTTTTAGGAGAATGGGGTTGAACTCTACTGAGGGCTTTTTGTTGCATGCCAAAGCTTGCAAATACTGAGCCCTGCTTATTTCCCCTCCTTCAATACCTGGAGCGGAGTTTAGACTCATGTTCTGACTTTTAAATGGAACCACATCATACCCAAGGTTGGTAAGAATCCTGCAAAGTGCAAGCGTCAACAAAGACTTCCCAGCCCCAGAAGATGTCCCCTGGATCATCAATGCTTTTCCCATAGAAATCACCAAAAAAGAAAGAATCAGGAAGTTGCCTCGCATGTGAGAGGCTGGTATTGGAAGTTGAACAAATCAGGATGCAGGAACTTTGCGATCTCCTCCAATCCTTCAACTATCCTTGGGGTTGGCCTTGAAACGATGTCATCACTGCTTAAGGTGTAAACCTTTCCATTTTTCATCGCATCTGTGTTCACAAGCTGGGTATTACAGAGATCCTCCGCACTTATTCCAGCATGTGGAGGAAGGATTATCACTTCCGGGTTTCTTGTTAAAACTTCTTCAACGCTCACCTGGGGCCATCCTTGGGTGTCTTTGAATATGTTTTCTCCCCCTGCAAGGGTTATGAGATCGTTAATGAAAGTACCGTTGCCAGCGCTCATCAATGGATCGCTCCAAACTATGTAGAAGACCTTTACCTCCGGCATATTCTGAACCTTGCTTCGTATCTCCTCAATTTTGTCTTTCATTTCAGCTACAACGTCCTTGGCTTTTTCCTCTTTGCTTGTGATTCTTCCTAAAAGCTCGACTGCCTTATATATATCCCCAATACTCTTTGGATCAATGATCACAACTGGAGCAATTTTTTCGAGCTGATCAAGGTATTTTAGGTGCATTGAAGTGCCAACTATAAGGTCCGGGTTCAAAGATGCTATTACCTCTATATTAGGATCGGAAAAACCTCCGATAACTGTCCTCCCTTCCTGAACGTTCTCCGGGTAGTTGTCAAATTTTGTAACTCCAACAACTTTATCAAGAGCACCTATGAAGTAGAGAGTCTCCGTTATACTTGGGGCTAAGGAAACAATCCTTTGGGGTTCTTTCTCTATGGTAACCTCCCTTCCGGCAAAATCAACTATCTTTAGGGGATATTTATTAGGAGAGGTTTGAGTTTCACTAATAGATGTGGTTACACTGGATGTTGTCTTTTCTTCAATGGTGTCCGTTGTAGTTGAGGTAGTTTGAGTTTGCCCAATGCAACCTGCTATAACAACACCAAACATAAGCAGTGCCAGTACAATGGCCATCTTTCTCATGTACATCACCCTGGATAATTTGTCCAGCAATAATAAAAGGAGAGAGTATATATAAACCTATTGGATAATTTGTCCAAGGTGGTATTTGTGATGCTCGTGGTATTAGGAAATACTGAAGTGTCTTTAATACCGAGAATAAGCATGGCTGGAGCAACACCAGAGCTGACAAAACTAACTCCACCAGCAGATGCAGAGTATCTCTTTTATGAAAAGCCAAGAATAATAGATGCAATACCAGTAACCCCAGAAGGACACCCAACTCCTGCTATAATCACAAAAGCGACAAAAGAGCTTGCAGGTTTCCCTATTATGATAGTCAGGGGTGGCACATATCTTGCACCTCTTGTGCCCCATGTGCACATAAGCAGCTATGTAGGGAAGGATTTTAGGAAGGGGAAAGCTTTATTGGAAGCAGAGGAGATAATAAACAGGGCAACCATTTTTGGAAAAGAACTAAACAAACTAACTCTGAAAGAGCTTGTTATTGGGGAATCAACACCGGGAGGAACCACCACAGCGCAGGCCATTTTATGGGCTCTAGGCTATGGTGCAAAAACATCCTCAGCGTCTCCCTGTAACCCCCAATCGTTAAAAGAAAAGGTTATTCTGGAAGGATTTGAAAGAATAGGAATAAAAAAAGGAGACCTTGAGAATAAACCCCTAATAGCTTTGGAAGAATTTGGCGACCCCATGATGGCAACAGTTCTAGGAATTGCCCAGGGGTTTGAGAGAGATGTAATTTTAGCGGGTGGAACCCAGATGCTGGCGGTGGCTGCATTATTAAAGGCGATGGGAGAAGATCTTGAGAGATTCATGATAGCAACAACTAAGTGGGTCATAAACGACAAAAGCTCAACTTTTAAAGAAACTGCCAAAGAGATTGGGGTAATGTATTACTATGCAAATTTGGATTTCTCAAAATGCCGATTCAAGGGATTGCAGGACTACGAGAGGGGATATGTGAAAGAAGGTGTAGGTGCCGGAGGAGCTACATGGTTGGCCATGAAGCGAGGTTTTAGTGAAAGGGATGTCGTGAAGAAAGTGGAAGAACTCTACGAAAAACTCATTTACTGAACCTCTCCCATTTTTTCAAACTCTCTCCTAAAGCTTTCCTTACTGCCTTTCCAATATTTATGCCCAGTTCAGTGCCAGTCCCTGCCCATTCTAAATCCCCTTTAAAGGCAAATATTCCAATGCCATCGCTCGTCGTGCCCGTGGCATTATAGCCAAGGTTTAGTAGCGTGTATGTTTTTGCCTCTGTGACCGTCATTACTGCATTCGTCATTGCTCCCAGAGTAAGCCCTTCTTCAATGACCAAGACTATGTTGATTGTTCTACTTAAAAATCGGGGAGGCTCGTTTCCAGCTATTGCGGGATTTGTTATTCCCGCTGTGATATAGGCCTTAACGTTTCCAGACTTTGCAATAGAGAGAACTTTCTCTATATCTGCAGCAGTCATGAAGCCTACAAAATTTTTTAGTCCATTTGCTATTTCAAATTCAACACAGTCCCTCTTGTAATCTCCATTGTAACTTTTGTGAACCTGCATGAAAAAGAATCCATTGGCCTCAAAAACTCCTCCATTATGAGGGGCATTGCTTAAAGCCATCATCTGGGACTTGAAATGCTCTATGAAATGCCTCATAAAAGAAGTAGGGAAGCAGAATTTAAAATATTTACCTCAGAGTGTTGAGAGTACCTTAGTTGTAACGTCGTTCCCTTCCCTGTCGTAAATTCTGTAGTAGCACTTGCATGGGAATTTCATGCTTGCCCTTTTCATGGCAGCAAGGGCAAATTTGAGGTGTTGTCTGTTAACTCTAACTGTAAGGATCTTTTGGTCCTTTTTCAGTCTTGCGGCAAGTCCAATTGGCTTTCCAAATGGCCTTCTCATACCATTTCCATAACGGTCGGCCTTTCTTCCAGTTGCCATTGGGTTCTCTCTGAGTATTTGGAATGGGTAAACTCTGATTTTATAGTGGAAGTTGCTTCTACCAACGTTCTTGCTAAGAAATCTATTAAGTTGGGTTCTTGCGGCCTCAAGGGCGTTTTGTCTAATCTGGACTGGTTCTGCTGTATGAAGGCTAACTTCAAACTCAAAATCTCCAGCAGGATTTCCCATGTCGAATATAGTAATTCTCGGACCAGGAGCACCTCTAATGTACTCCCTTCTTGTGTAAGCAGGTTTGTCAACGTATCTGTCAATCTTAGCTGGTCTCAAAGCCATATATCTCACCTCCCAAATGAGCGTAATCTAAAGGTAAGCACTTTCCTCAACTTATAAAAGTTTTGGATTCTTGACTTGAAAGCTTTTTGGTGGTGAGTATATAAAGATTTTGTGGAGGCGTGTGGGGATTAGAGAATGTTACTTCAAAACTTTTTCTGGTTCTTTCATTTTCTGAATATCATAAAGGTCTCTGGCAATCTCAAGCTTCTTTGAAATCCCAGTTTCTACAATGGGAGCAAAATAATTCGCACCACCATAAACCACGAGATATCCTTTATTTTTGTCCATAACACTTATCCTTTTGTTTTCGGGTATTATGGAACTGTGCTCAGCTACTCCACTTATATTGTTCTTTTTCAGTTTTTCCAAGATCCTGAGGGTATCCTCATAGCAGAATGAAGAGAAGGTCTTTATTGCTGCCGTTACGTATCCGCTTCCGGTGCTTGCTACTTTGTGGACTGAATTAAACATTTTGAGGAAGGTAGCCGGTGATTCTCCCGTTAGGGGGTTAGCTGGTAGTGGTCGCGTGAACCGGCCTGTGAGAGTGAGGATAATTCCGGTGAATTCTCACGAAGCCTCACCCTTTAGGACGGGGTAGGTCACAATAACCAAGCTAAAGTTTTTAATATTCATAAGATATCATCTAATTGGGTGATACTATGCAATTTGAGGATGCCTATAGAGAAGTTTACGAGATAGTAAAGCCAAAATATAAACTCTTTACAGCTGGGCCCGTTGCTTGTTTCCCAGAAGTTCTTGAGATAATGAAAGTTCAAATGTTCAGTCAC
>QMUF01000030.1 GCA_003663525.1 Thermococci archaeon
CTATTGGGCCCACAGGACGATTAACACTGGCAAGGAACCCTTCATATTCTTAGCTTTGTATCCTGCAGATGCTGGCCATGACTATGGAACAATTGCCGAAAAAGGATTCTCTAAGATCGTTATCGAAGAGAACGGTGAGATCATAGTTAAAGAAAACCCGAAATGGAAATATTAAGGCTTTCTCCTTCTTCCTTTTGAATTTGCTTAACTTGGATAAAATGTCCAATAGAAACCCCCTCTTTTATTTATGTAAAAGATTTTTATAGGCTTAAAGCATAACTCCCTACGGTGGTGTTAATGACTTTCGATAAAAAGAAGATAGAGGAGATTAAAAAGATTGAAGAGGAGTGGAATGAAAAAACTGTAAAACCCTTTATTGCAAAAAGGCCAGAAAGAAACGAGAAATTCATGACTGATGATGGTTTTGAAATTAAAAGAACCTACACTCCTGCCGATCTCGAGAACTGGGATTATTTAGAAAAACTTAACTTCCCAGCTCAATACCCCTTCACAAGAGGGGTTTACGCCACAATGTATAGAGGAAGACTATGGACAATGAGACAGTACGCTGGATTTGGGACAGCTGAAGAGAGCAACAAGCGTTACAAATACCTCTTAGAGCAAGGGCAAACTGGTTTAAGTGTCGCTTTTGATTTACCAACACAAATTGGTTATGACTCTGACCACCCCATGGCAGAAGGTGAGGTTGGTAAAGTAGGTGTTGCAATTGATTCCCTTAAGGATATGGAAATACTATTTGATGGAATTCCCCTAGATAAGGTCTCCACCTCAATGACAATTAACGCTACAGCCGCCAACCTTTTAGCCATGTACATTCTTGTGGGTCAAAAACAGGGAGTTTCACAAGATCAACTGAGAGGGACCGTACAAAATGATGTCCTAAAAGAGTACATTGCCAGAGGAACTTATATCTTCCCACCACAATCCTCAATGAGATTAACAACAGACATCATAATGTACTGTGCAGAGCATGTTCCAAAATGGAATTCAATAAGTATAAGCGGATACCACATTAGGGAAGCTGGAGCAAACGCCGTGCAGGAGGTTGCCTTCACCCTCGCTGATGGTATTGAATACGTAAAGGCAGTTATTGCAAGGGGTATGGACGTCGATAAATTTGCTCCAAGGCTAAGCTTCTTCTTCAATGCACACAACAACTTCTTAGAGGAGATTGCAAAATTTAGAGCGGCCAGAAGATTATGGGCTAGAATAATGAAAGAGAAGTTCAATGCAAAGAATCCAAGATCAATGCTTTTGAGGTTTCACACTCAGACTGGTGGATCAACACTCACGGCTCAACAACCTGAAAACAACATAGTTAGAGTTGCCATCCAAGCTCTCGCTGCAGTTTTAGGAGGTACTCAATCCCTTCATACTAACAGCTATGATGAGGCCCTTTCACTCCCAACAGAAAAGAGCGTTAGAATTGCCTTAAGGACACAACAAATTATTGCCTATGAGAGTGGAGTTGTTGACACTATTGACCCGCTTGGAGGTTCATATTACATAGAGTGGCTCACTGACCACATAGAAGAGGAGGCCATGAAGTATATCGAGAAGATTGAGGCCATGGGTGGTATGATGAAGGCCATCGAAAGAGGATACATCCAAAAGGAGATTGCAGACTCAGCCTACAAGTACCAGAGGGAAGTGGAAGAGAAGAAGAGAATTATAGTGGGTGTAAATGAGTTTATTGTTGATGAACCCCTCGATGTCGAGATTCTCAAAGTGGATCCAAGCATCAGAGACAAGCAAATTGAGAGACTTAAGAAGCTAAGAAGCGAAAGGGACAACAAGAAAGTAGAAGAAGCTTTAAACGAGTTAAGAAAAGTTGCTGAAACCGAAGACATGAATTTGATGCCACACATCATCGAAGCCCATAAACACCTTGCAACCCTTGGAGAAGTTACAGATGTGCTAAGAGAAGTATGGGGAGAGTACAGGGCCCCGTTGATCTTCTGAACTCATCCCATTTTCTTTTCTAAATATACTACCAGTACCAAGAGGGCAATTAAGCCCAAGATCAAGAGATAAACTTCTCTCGATGCTAATTCACTAACCTCAGGACCCCCTCCCGTGGTTTTGAACTCTAAAGTAACGTTCCCCTCTCCGACAAGAGCTATGGCCACGAAGTCTTCGTAGCTCCTTATGCCAATCTCCCCATTAATGGATTTTCTTTTATCCTTGAAGACCCCTTTAAAGTTTGTAGATAGCGGGTCAAAGTTCTCTTTTTCATTGTTAAGGGTAAAATAGTACGCCTTTAGCTCAACATCTTTATCAGAAGTTAGAGAAAACTGCAATCCTTGGCCTCTGAGTGAAGTCACATTTATAACAAATGTTCTCAAACCTTCTCCAAATTCTCTTTTTTTAAGTTCAAAACTTATGTTCTTCGGTTCTCTCAAGTAATCTGCAACCAATAATGCCCCATCAAAGTAGTTTTCACCCTCAATCATTAGCATGAATTCACTAAGGTTAAAGATAAGGAAGTCACTTCTACCCCTTTCTTGGGTTGAAGATTGTACTATTTTCCCTGAAGAGTCTAAAAGATGAATTCTCACATCTTTACCCTGCCTTATGTATCTTCCATAGATTATTGCAATCTTTTCTCCATCCCATGGCTCAAAAACAAATGGTGGAGTTATCTCATTTCCTGCAAACCTGTATGGTAATCCCACATGATGATATTCACTTGTGTAATTAATCTTTGCCAGCCAATTGTCCCCATAAACCGGCAAAATTCCCATTCCGGTAACCTCAAGTTTCAGTGGAATTTTAATGTCATTTACAGTCATATTGAACTCTATAGGCTCATTCAAGACAAAGCCTTGCGGAAGATTTGGAAGTTTCAGGACAAGAGATACCTGAGCGTTCTGAACCACATCTAGCTCTCTAACTTGGGCATCTCCGTAGTAGAAATATGCTTTTATTGACTCCGGTAATCCCTCGACCCCAAATTCCACTTTTCCGTTCCCAAGAATAACAACAGCATAGCTTGTTGTTCCTCCAAGAATGGCCTTGGCATATGAGTTTACAGCCTTTGCCTCCAGTTCACTCTTAATTGAAATCGGAAAAGTGGCCGAATATGATTGAGCCGTTAATCCAATTGTCAAGATTTGAGCATCTTCAGGGACAATAAATCCCACCGAAACTTCTTCCCCCGGAGGAATGTTTACATCAAGGTAATATGGTTCACTCACTATCACGCCATTTTGGTAAACAGTTACTTTTCCCTCAAATTTTTGGTCACCCTCATTTCTCAGCCATATTTGAAGTTTTTCTCCTTCCTTTACTGTTTTTACGAGAGAAATCATCGGCACTTCAAAGTAAAAGCTTTCCTGAGTTATAACCCCATAATCCACAACTATTGTACCTTGAGTAACATCCTTTTCAAAAATAATTTCTTTTTGTTCGCTAGTACCAATTACAACCTCTTTCTTATCAATGGTCATCCCACTAAAGAGTAGTTTAACTGTAGCATTAACAGCATCTCCATGGTTTTTAAGAATCACGTGAAGCTTATCGTCCCTCCATATTCTATCAATTGTCACAAGGCTCTCTAGAGAAGAGATTACAATACTCTTCGAGATTTTTGCCTCCTCCAAGGTGAAGATCAATTGATTGTAAGGAGGGATTATTTTTACAATCACCTCTTCACCAGGCCTCAAATGCAATCCTTGTTCTCTTATGACAATGCCCTGAGAAGAAATCAATAAAGTATCATTAATCTCATAATATCCAGTGTTCCTAATTTTCACTTTTAAATACTTATCAAAGGCCTCTAACAAAGCAATGTCTATATCTTTTCTTTTCACAACTTCAATTCTAGAGTAATTTCCAAGGATATGGAGCCTAAGGGTGAGAGTCTCAATATCAAGACTGCCCACTGTATAATTTACCACTCCAAAAGAAATGCTTTCTCCAAAATGAAGAGCTTTAAGAACACTTTCATTTCCACTTTCCAAGATTAAGAAAACCAAGTTTGGGTTATTTTCGGCAACATCAAATGTTACGGTAGTGTTGTCAACCACCAATACTTCATCTATTCCAAGCTCAACTGAGAGAGCAAGAGCATTTTGAACAAAGAGAAGCAGGATAAAGATTGTTAAGAACCTCTTCATGGCTCATCCCTCATACTCCTTTCTGTAAAGACCTAACAGAGTAAAAGTTAAGGAAAGTAAAATAACACTAAGGAAAAACAGAGCACTCATAGTTACATCCCCTTTATATGTGTCCAACCCAGTGTGGAGTGTAAACCCCCTCTTCAGGAGAACACCTATCTGGTAGCTTAGATTAAAGCGTTCAGGATTGTCAAAAAATGGTAGCTGAGGAAGTATAAACTGTGCTGTGAAGACTAGGCCAAAACTCGCTAATGAAGCGTAGAGTGGCCTTGAAAGAATTACGGAAAGTAGCATCGAAACCGCACCTAAGCTTCCAAGCACAAGAATGGTAACACTTAGAGCATACAAAAAGTCATCAAATGTTGCTGTAAACCCTTCAAACCCTGATTTATAGAGAAGTACCATGTATATTTCCATCACCAAGTATGGAATCCCGAAGATCAAACTCACAGTGGTGATTCCCGAAAAGAATTTGCCAAAGACTATTTCACTTTTCTTTATTGGTTTCACCAAAAGAAGTCTTATTGTTCCTCTGTCTATTTCGCTGGCCAGCAAGTCACTCATGATAATTATCACAATGAGCTGACCAATTACACTCGCCCAAAAATTTATCAAAAATTGAGAAATATTTATCTGGAATGATATCTCGAGAGCTTTTGCACTGTACTCAGTTATTTCCTCATGAGTGAAAAAATAGATTACAACAGGTAAGAGCATCAGAAGAAGCATTACCTTGAATCTTCTAGATTTCAAAAGCCTATAAACCTCGTTTTGGTACAAAACACTAATCACTTTCCTCACCTATATTGAACTTTTCCATGAGAATTCTTTCAAGTGGACTTGTGTGAGGCCTGAACAACTTTAAACGAATGCCTTGAGAGGTTAAATATTTTGGAAATTGAAGAAAGAATTCATCTAAGAATCTGGGATCCACTTGAACTCTTATAGTCCCCTCTTCTTCCCAAATTTCTCTTACATACGGTTTTTCTCGTAAAAATTCACATGCTTTCCCATTGTCAGAAGTTATTATATCGTACTCGGTTTCCTCGATTTGCGTCAGTTCGCTTACTCTCCCTTGGGCTATTAAACGGCCCTGATTTATAAGGCCCACGTAATTGCACATTTTCTCCACTTCACTTACTATATGGGAGCTTACAAAAATCGTTTTTCCCTCTTTTGCAAGAGAAATTATCTTCCCTATAAATTCAATTCTTCCTAATGGATCAAGATTGGCTGTAGGCTCATCAAGTATCAAAAGCTCGGGATCTGCGATCAACGCTGAAGCAAATGCCACCCGTTGTTTTTGGCCTGATGAAAGTTCCTTTATCTTGTTTAATGCCAGCCTTCCTACACCTACATACCTCATTAGCTCTTTCGTTTGTTTTATTGCTTCCTCTTTTTTTAACCCTGAAAGTCTTCCTATATAGGTCAGAAACTCCACAATCGTCATATCTTCATACGCTATCGGAACTTCTGGCATGTAACCAACGTTTTTCATAATTTCAACTCTCTTCTGGGGCATTTCGAGACCAAAAATTCTTATTTCCCCGTAGGTGGGCCTTAGAGCAGCCGTGAGCATTTTGATGGTGGTGGTTTTACCAGCACCGTTGGGCCCTAAGAAGCCATAAACCACTCCTTTAGGAACTTTGAGATTTAGATGATAGATGATGTTCCTCTTTCCGAAAAATTTCGTGAGGTCTTTAGTTTCAATTACATGTTCCATACTCAACACCATCAATGTAAATGTCCATTTCAACTAGCAGATGATAATCTAAAGAGACTTAAATATCTTTTGGAAAGCTTCTAGAATTTCTATCCTTATAATGAGCATTTTGATCGATATACCCTTGTAGTTTGAGCATTCTATTATTAATTGGTGAGACGAATGATAAGCTTCAAGAATCTAAGAGGATTTTGGGGAAAAGAAAGAAAGCCTGAGGTTCAGAGAGCGTACGCAAAATACGAAGCAATGAACTTCCAAAAAATGGTCTGCTAATTCATAAACTAACCTCCTCCCCAGCCTAAAGGGCGGGGTTTTGTGAGAGTTCATCATTGCTTCACTCTCACTGGCCGGTTCACGCGACCACTACTCCCTATCCTTACGGAATGGGTCTTGCAAGCAACAGGGAGATAAAGGATGATGGACTCATCCCCACAGGCACTTTCAAGGCTCGTGGCCTAGCAATGGCTGTCTCAAAAGCTAAAGAACTTGGTTTGAAAAAGCTTGCTATGCCAACAGCTGGAAATGCCGGAGCAGCCCTTGCAGCGTATGCAGCAAAAGCTGGAATAGAAGCTTATGTTATCATGCCAGAAGATGCTCCATTAACGTGCAAGCTTGAATGTTATATTTTTGGCGCTAGAGTTTACTTGGTAAGAGGCCTTATTTCAGATGCCGGGAGAATTGTCAGCGAAGGAAAAAGGAAGTTTGGCTGGTTTGATGTTTCAACAATGAAAGAACCCTATCGAGTAGAAGGAAAAAAGACAATGGGCCTAGAGATTGCCGAACAATTTAACTGGGAAGTACCTGATGTGATATTGTATCCCACGGGAGGAGGAACAGGGATTATAGGGATGCGGAAGGCCTTTAATGAGCTTAAAGAGCTTGGGTGGATAGATGAGAAAATGCCTCGAATGATTTCAATTCAATCTGAAGGTTGCGCACCCATAGTAAAAGCTTTCAAAGGAGGAAAAAAAGAAAGTGAATTCTGGAAAGATGCGAAGACCATTGCAGCTGGAATAAGAGTTCCAAAAGCTTTTGCTGACTTCTTAATACTAAGGGTCCTCTATGAGAGTGGAGGTGGCAGTGTAGCAGTGAGCGATAAGGAAATCCTCGAAGCTTCAAAAGAATTTGCGAGAGAAGGTGTGTTTGCATGTCCAGAAGGTGCTGCAACCTTAGCAGGGTTAAAACAATTGCTTGAGGAGGGGAATATTGATAAGGACGAAAAGATACTCCTTTACAATACCGGTTCTGGAATTAAGTACACTAAAGTTTACTCAAAAACCTCAAATTGGAGTTGCCACTTATTACCTCCGTTAATGACATAATAACTTAGACAATGTATTTACACCGAAAAGCATCGCCTTTAAGGCGGAAGGAAGAATCAGATTAAAGATCTAAGTCCACTAATATCCTATTCAGAAGACCCTTTCCCTAGAGGGAAGATGCCGTGAATTTTATAAAATCCCTTTGGTGGGCCCGCGGGGATTCGAACCCCGGACCTTCGCCGTGTGAGGGCGATGTCATAACCAGTCTAGACCACGGGCCCGCCCTAAGAGACACTCATATCTCTTCCGACCTGTACTTATAAATTTTTCCTCGCTGTGAACTGCCCCCTTGTGGGTGGGGTTTTGTGAAAGTTCATTCAGCATTCCGTTACCGGTAACCTCACTCTCACTGGCCGGTTCACGCGATCACTACTCCCTATCCTTACGGAATCGGGGGCTACTTTACACCAACCCTTACGGGCTGTCCAGCCTTACGGCTGTTATGAGGTCATTATATTCTGCATCCTCAGAGTATTTAAACCTTCTCCACTCCCCTCCCCTTACGGAAGGAGTCTTTTAGGAGGATAAAAATACAATACTATATCTTTAAATACCCCTCAGCTTACCTCCTCTCGGTGAGAATATGCTAAACACGATGGTTTTGATAAGGACAGACAACTTCGACAAGGCCCTAATAGCATTAGCTGACTTAGTGAGATATGCTGGGATGGAAATACGGGGTAAGCCGAAGATAATACCTCCAGCCCTTTCAGACTGGGCCTTTGAAAAAATTGTAGGAGAAGAACCCAAGAAAAAATATCGGGCTCATATTGTGGCCCAAGTGGATCTCCCTCCTGCAAAGGCCATAGGGAGATTAAGAGAGATACATCCTCCTGCTCATATAATAGTAATTCCTCCAGATACTCCGGTTCACAAAGAACTCCTTAAACTATGGGGAACATTTGAAGTATTGAGAGGCTTTTATCCACCAAAGAAGGTTCAAGAAGAGGAAATTGAAGAGGAGTAGCTACTTCTTTTTCTTCTTGATTCTAATATTGGCAATATCTCCAAGTGTTGGCTCGTAGTCCTTTGGTATACTCGCCTTCTCCTTCACTTCCTCTTCAACCCTTTCAATAAGCTTTATTTTAAAGTAGCGCTCCAACTTCTTCGCCTCATCTATTGTGGGTATATACTCCCCATGGGCTATTCTTCTAATTAAATTCGTAGAAAGACCCACCTTATGGGAAAGCTCTTCATAACTTAACCCGCTTTTTTGAATGGCCTCTCTCACTCTATCCGCATAATCTTCCACTATATCCTCCGTATAAAGGAGTTTCCACCTTCTTGGAGCTGGTTTAGGTCTTGGTCTTGAAGCGTATCTCCTCCTAGGTTCTCTTCCCGTTGGCATTGGACTCCAAGTACCGGGTTTTTTCCTACCATATTTTTCATAACATCTGTGGCATACTAAAAGCTCGGCGCCTTCTATTTTCACCATGTGCCCTTTCCCCCTTATTTCTGCTCCACAGATTTCACAAATTCTTGGTTTGGCTTTTGCCATTAAAACCACCTTCAACTCACTCTACTCTGACTTGAAGGTTAGATTTTATAAACCCATCTGCTAAATTTACTCCCGATGGATATGGATGCAGAAGAGGAGCACAAGAACAAGAACAACAAAATCAAGATAGAAAAGCTCAAGAAAATGGATCAGGAGACTCTTGAAACCCTCGTAGAGATTTATATGAGAGGTTACGAAGGGATGAGAGAATACGGTGGTGAAGGAGAAAGTTATGCCAAGCGATACCTTCGCTGGTGCTGGAGCAAGGCCAGTGATGGATTCTTTGTTGCAAAAGATAGGGATAGAATAGTAGGTTTTATTGTATGCGATAATGATTGGCATAGTCGGTATGAAAACAGGATTATGGGAGCTATTCATGAGTTCGTAGTTGACAAAGGTTATCAAGGGAAGAATGTTGGAAAGAAATTGATGGATAGGTGTTTAGAATACTTAAGCAAATACAACAATAAAATAGAGCTATGGGTCGGAGAAAAGAACAAAAAAGCAATAGAATTTTACGAGAAACTTGGCTTTAAAGTTGTTGGCAAGAGTGGGATCTGGGTGAGGATGATAAAAGATCTAAAGATGGAATTAGATGCTCAAACAAAAGAAAAACAACAGAGCTGACCTCCTCCCCACCCTGAAGGGCGAGGCTTTCACAAGGTAGAACAAAACCACTACTTCAAAAATATAGATAAAGGGAAGAAAAGTCACTTTATCGGAGGCCTGAACTTATAACCATACAAAATTATTCCGTCTTCTTCAAACTCCCTTACCTTTCTCGTGACCATTTCCACTTCCATTCCAAAATCTATCTCTTCTGGATCAACGTCTGTGAGCTGGGCCAAAACCACTGGTCCCTCTTCAAGCTCAACTAGAGCTATAGGATACGGCTTATAGTACTCATAACCGCTCGGTGGATTTCTCACTATAGTCCAGCTTACTACTTTACCCTTTCCACTGAATTGAAAGTCTTCTATATCCTTACCCCCACATTCAGGACAAACTGGTCTCTTTGGGAAGTGAACATGACCACAGTTCTTACATTTACCACCTATGAGGCGATACTTTTCTTTAAAGTGTCTCCAATATCTAGAAACTTGCATTGGCCTCCCCATTTTCAGACCCTCCTTAATATGTTTACAGTTATGTTTGAACCCGTTCCACCTATGTTTTGGGTCAATCCTATCTCAGCATTTGCCACTTGATTTGGAGCCTCTCCCCTAAGCTGCCATACTGCCTCTACTGTTTGATATACACCAGTTGCTCCCACTGGATGTCCTCTTGCTTTCAATCCACCCAAGGTTTGGATTGGATAATTTCCATCAACAGCGATCTGACCTTCTTTTGCAAGCATTGCACCTTTTCCTCTTTCGGCTACTCCTATAGATTCTAAGC
The DNA here is from genome assembly GCA_003663525.1 of Thermococci archaeon. Lineage (GTDB taxonomy): Archaea > Methanobacteriota_B > Thermococci > Thermococcales > Thermococcaceae > Thermococcus_A. The sequence continues at coordinate 10,081 of QMUF01000030.1, forward strand.
TTAGTGCAGCCATAATAGTGAATGCATCATGAACCTCAAAGAAGTCTATGTCATTGACGCTAATTCCTGCCATCTTGTATGCTCTCTCTGCGGCTACTTTTGCAGCCTTTAAAATCAAGAGATCTTCTCTGTTTGCAAGATTTATCGTGTCTATTGCCCTTCCCATTCCTGCAACTTCGACCATCTTTGCATTGTCTACAAATTCTTTGGCCTTCTCTTCTGTAGTTATTATTACAGCGGCGGCCCCATCTGCTATTGGAGAGGCGTCAAAGAGCTTTAGTGGATCTGCAACATAAGGGCTCTTCATGACACTCTCGACTTTAATTCTCTTCTTGAACATGGCATAGGGATTTTTGGCACCATTTGCATGAGCATTAACGGCAAAAAGTGCTAGGTCTTCCTCAGTATAACCGTACTCCTTCATGTAACGCCTCATGATAAGAGCGTTTAAAGCTACAAAACTCACTCCATGGAAAAGTTCCCACTCTGCATCCGCTGCATAGGCCAAATATCTTGTAGCATCGCTCGGCCATACATCAGTCATCTTTTCAACACCTACAACTGCGACAACATCCTCAAGACCGGTCATAACTGCTTTTACTCCCTCTTGAACAGCGGCTCCACCACTTGCACATGCGGCCTCAACTTTAACAGCCGGGATATTTCCAAGGCCTGCCCAATCAGCTATTAATGCTCCAAGGTTCTCCTGCTCGATGAATGAACCTGATGCCATGTTCCCAACATAGAGTGAATCTACTTTATCAACACCTGCATCTTCCATAGCGTTAAGCAGTGCTTCAGCAGCTAAGTCTCTAAGACCAAGTCTCCAGTGCTCTCCAACCGGAGTTAATCCCACACCAATAATCACTGGCTTTCTCATTTTAACCACCTCACATGATATACTTACCCCTGTGCTTTGCGTATAGAGCATAATCAAGATATTTCTTCCTGTTAACATAGTCCATTGTCTTTGGTGCTAGCTCCCTCTTCTCCTCAATTGCATCTTGTACAATAAGGCTAAAGGCATCACTTCCTGCTCCACTTCCAAAGCTTACCCATAGAATTCTATCCCCTGGTTTTGCTATGTCAAGGACTGCAGAAATTCCCACAAGGGTTGCACCGCTGTATGTGTTTCCTATTATTCCACTAAGCAATCCCGGAAGAACTTTCTCCTTTGGAATTCCAAGAATCTTTGCTACTGTGAGGGGGAATTTGACGTTTGGCTGATGAAAAACAGCATAATCAAAATCACTTGGAGAATAATCAAGTTCTTCCATTAGACCTTTTGCAGCACTTACTATTTGGTGAAAATAAGCTGGTTCTCCAGTAAACCTATTTCCGTGTCTTGGATAATGTTCGTGTTGTCTTCTCCAGAAATCTGGTGTGTCAGTCACATAAGAGTAACTTCCTTCAAAATAAGCTAATGTCTCAGAAGTTTTTTCTCCCACAATATAGGCGGCTCCTCCGGCCGATGCAGTAAATTCTAAGTGATCACCGGGCCTTCCTTGAGAAGTGTCAGCCCCTATTGCCATAGCATATTTAGCCATTCCGCTCCCAACAAAACCTATTGCAGCTTGAAGGGCTTCAGTTCCAGCTTTACATGCAAACTCAAAATCCGCTGCATCCAAATCAGGGGTTGCTCCAATTGCTTCAGCTATCACAGTTGCAGAAGGCTTAACAGCGTAAGGCTTCGATTCTGTACCAAACCAAAGTGCCCTAATTTCTCTTGGATTTATACGAGCTCTTTTAAGAGCATTTCTTGCGGCTTCAATTCCAATAGTAATTGCATCTTCATCCAGGTTGTTTACAGATTTTTCTTGTATGGGAAATCCATTGACACCCCATACTCTACCAATTTCCTCATTTTTAATTCTAAACATTGGCACATATGCACCATATCCAACAATCCCCACATCCTTAATTGGTTTTAATAGCCGTCTCATTGGGCACCACCTTCTTTTTTAAATGAGCTTGAGTGTGTTCTCTCGGAGGTTAAGTATACCTCTTATAAAAGTCTTTCGGTAAATGTGTAATATTTCTTCGACAATTGGCGATAAACTTTATCAGCGCCGTACCTTTGAAAGCCCAACTCTTTTATACTTCTTCAGCAAAGAATAGAAAAGGTGATACTCATGAAAGCATACATAAGCGAAAATGTGCAGGGGATTTATGCCTTTGATGAAGGTGGCAATCTCATTGGAAAGAGAATCTTCACAGAGAGTCCAGAAGTCGCACTGAACAAACTACTTAAGGGAGAACTCATTGATGATCTCCTTAATCTTTTGGAAGAATTGAAAGAAAATGGGTATTCAAAGTTTGCTGTTGAGCACTCTGAACTAAGTAGAAAAGTCAGAGAAGTCGGGTTTGAAGTTGATGTGGAATTTCCAAACTTGGCAGGAGAGAAGCTTAGAGAAAATCCAGAAGAATTCTTAGGACCAGATTGGTTTGAAAAATACTTCAAAACAAACATAAATCTCACAAGAGCTAGGATACAAGAACAAAGTGGTGCAAGAGATAAAATGATAATTCAGGCCATAGAGGCGCTGGATGATATTGATAAAGTCATTAACCTCCTAGTTTCAAGGCTTAGAGAATGGTACTCACTTCACTTCCCCGAGCTCGATGAGGTTCTACCCAAGCATCCACAATACGTTGCCTTTGTTAAGAAAATTGGGAACAGAGAAAATATCACGAGGAAAAGCCTAGAATCTTTAGGTCTAGGTGAAAACAAGGTAGCAAAACTTTTGGAGGTCAAAGAAAAAACAATGGGTGCTTGGATGGACCAAAAAGATATTACGGTTATCCAAAACCTCGCTAAAGAAATAGAGGATTTATACAAATTAAGAAGTGAGATAGAAGATTACATTGAGAGGGCTATGGATGACGTCGCTCCCAATCTAAAAGCCTTAGTAGGTGCAAAGCTTGGAGCCAGATTAATAAGCTTGGCTGGAGGATTGAAAGAACTGGCCCTGATGCCATCCTCTACTATTCAGGTTTTAGGTGCAGAAAAAGCATTGTTCAGGCACTTAAGGAGCGGTGCTAAACCTCCAAAGCATGGTATTATCTACCAGTATCCTGCAATCAACAAATCTCCCTGGTGGCAGAGGGGAAAAATTGCAAGAGGTTTGGCCGGAAAATTAGCCATTGCTGCTAGAGTAGACTACTTCTCCGGCGAATATATAGCAGAAGAACTCAAAAATGAGATCGAGATGAGAATAAAGGAGATCAAAGAAAAGTATCCAAACCCACCAAAACGGAAAGAAAAACCAACAAAGAAAGAGAAGAAGAAAAAATTCAAAAAGAAAGGGAAGGGGAAGAAATTCAAAGGAAAAGAGAAAAAGCAAAAGAAAGGAAGAGAGAGGGCCAAGAGGAGGTGAGGTAGATGAACGTTAAAAAACATAAATTCCCTGGCGTCTATAC
>QMUF01000031.1 GCA_003663525.1 Thermococci archaeon
AAGCTAAAAGCAATTTTATGTCGTCTTCATCTCTTTCTATCTAAAGGCCTTTAGATAGAAAGAGATGAAGACGACATAAAATTGCTTTTAGCTTTTGCAAGGCCCGATATTGTTTTAGAAGAAATGAAATGACAATTAAAAATGGATGGTTTGATCAGACCTCCGTTACTATTATAAAGAGAAAACTTATGAAAATCTACCCTTCAAAACCATCCGAAATTATTAAAAATCTGCTTCGTACTTTGGATGGGCCAGAAAATGAAAAAGTAAAACTAAAAAATCACTGAACAACACTTATAGGCACAGGAGTTGCTGACAAAACGAATATTGCCAGCACAATTAAAGCTAAAGCAACTCTTTTTGGCGATATTGGGCTCACTTCATCCAAAGCTCCCGGATTGCCAATTCTTCCCATAAGCAAAATAATGAACCCCCAGATGAGCCACCCTGTCCATACAACACTCAACCCAATCATGACTAGGCCTAATCCAAAAGTCAAAATTGAATGGGCCTTTTCTCCAAGGAAAGCCCTTGCTATGTGGCCACCATCAAGCTGGGCCGCTGGAACCAAGTTTAGGAAAGTCACAAGTATTCCAACCCACCCCGCTATTGCTACCGGGTGGAGGTAGAGCACGTAGTTTTCCGGTATTCTAAAGATGTACCTCTCAAGGAGAACCATTATAAGGCTTTCACCAAATGCTATTCCCCCTTCAACTTGAGCAACAGCGCTCATCGGTAACGCGGGAGAAAGCCTCAAACCTATGAGTAACACCGGTATAGCAACAATAAACCCAGCTATGGGGCCGCTTGAACCTAAATCTATGGCAGCGTTTCGCGTGGGGATTGGGGACTTAACCCTTATAACCGCCCCCAGAGTACCTAGAATATTAGGGAATGGAATAAAGTATGGAAAAGTTGACTTAACACCATGAAGAGTGGCCGCTATTTTATGCCCCATCTCGTGAGTACCCAAAATCGCAAGGACGCTTATTGAAAAGGCAAGAGCGTTAAGGTATATGTTTCTAATTCCCGGTAAGTTGTATTCATCAAGAAAAGCTATATACGAGCTTGAAAGCCAATAACCAGCAAATAAGGTACTCAAAACAGTTGCGATGAAGAGACCAATCCCAATAAACGGATTTTCTTTTCTTACTTCTTGGGCCGGGAAGATATACAGAACAACTTTTCCTTCCTTCTTCTTTAAGGCCCCCCAGTAACCAATTTCTTCAAGCTCTCGGAGAACTTTCTCAAAGTTACTCTCTCTTATCTCAAGAACCTCAAAAGCAGTGACATTCCCTCTAGACTGCGTCTCTCCCAAAGAATAGAATTGGCTGAGTTTTTCAATTAAATCTCTCGCAGGCCTCTCCTCAACTACGGGCTCAATCTCAAACCCTACAATAACCATATCCCCCCCACATTTGGGGCAAGAATTCTCCAGGAGAGCTTCATTTGAGTCTACTATCTCTCTATGGCCACACTTAATACACTCATAAACACCTTTTGGCATTTTTCCCACCACTAAAAAGGATAGGAAGGAGAATTTAAAAACTATTCCTCTACGTTGATCTCGCCCTTGTCTGCATCAACCTCAACAAATTGACCGGTTTTAATTTTACCTATATCTACCTTATCCACCATGGGAATCCCAGCGATTATAGCCCCGGTAGCAACTATTGTTTCAGCTTCCTCTACAACTATGGCCGCTGGAGCGACTCCATTTTTCTTTAGCTGGTATATTACATAAGAACCAACCGTGGATCCCTTCCCTCTGGGAAATACGAGTATTTTTCCCCTTATGCTTTCTCCTTTTATGTCACTTTCTGTGTCTTTTATCACACCTGTTTCAGGATCAACCCCCCCAAGAAATGAGAGCGATTTTCGTGATACTAAAGCAATTCCCCTTGCTTTTCCACCCGAAATCTTTCTCCCTTTGAGCTTCATCTTCTCACCTCAGGGAGCCTCAAGTATAAGTTTTTCAGTATCTTCAAGCCTAACTTTCAGGCCAAAGGAGGAGAAGTAAAAACTGGCCTTTCCACTGTTTGTTGCAATTCCCCTATACCACTTTTCCACTGGAGAGACTATCAAACACACATCTGCAATTATTTTTCCATTGTAGCGTTCTATAACCTCAGTGTAACCCAAAGTGTCAGCTAGAGCTTTTACGGCTCTGCTGGCGGTTATCAAAACTGGAATCTTTGGTGACTTTTCTCTAATTTTAAGCAGTTTTGCAATCTCTTTTACTTCCTGAATAGAAGCATGAGGACAGCCGATTACTATGGCGTCAATTTCACTCCAATCTACGTTAAACTTTTCCTTCACTTCTTCAAGATCTTTTTCCTCAACTTGAATTCTCTCCACCTTATCTTCCAAGGCCTCTTTGTACTCTGGGGTGTGGCCTTCAACATGATATAGGGCTATTGAGCCAGTTGCGGCCATTGAAGCGCCAAGCTCTTTTAAGTGATCAAGACTTTCTGGATTAAGGCCTTTAAAGTAAGGAACATCGTTCTTAAGGGTTTTACCCAAATAATAGCCCAAAAAGCTGTAATCAACAAAATTCCGAACTTTGGCCTTCACATCAACCACTACTGTGGCCCTTCTATTTTCCTCCAGATGAAGGCCATAGTTTGGGGTCTTCCCAACTATAGCGGCCGCTAAACTCGATGGACCCCCTTCCCTGTTGGTTCTCGCTCCAATTATGGAGTTTGCAAAAACAACAGCAGAACTCTCACTCCACGCTATGTGGTCACCAAATTTAGGAAGGTTTGCTCCATAGTAAGGAGTGCATGTAGAGGTTATCTCAATCCCCATGGCCCTATATAGTTCCAAAATTTCTCTCTGCTTTTCCATGAAGGGTTCTTCGCCTATTCCGGCAGGGTTTAAAGTGGTATAAACACTCACTTTCGCCCCTGCATCCACAAAATCTCTTAAAAATTCTATACCTGCATCACCGATATTTTTGTAGGAAACTCCCGCAACCTGAGCATTTTTGATTGGAATAAGGCTATCAGCGCCATAAATCTCCCCAAGTGCAACAAGGATTTCTATGGCCTTCTGAAGAGCGAATCCATACTCCCCAGCAAGTATTAACTCTTCTTCTTTCGTGAGGTACATTTCACCACCTGAAATAAATTAGGGGTAGGATTTAAATCATTTTTCAACTTTGGTGCATCTCCAGAGGGATTTTGAGTATGGATTAAGGAAAGGTAGATTCAGGTTAACAGTATAAAAAAGGTTCTAATTTAAATACTGTGGCTTAAAAAGCGTTTAAAAAACACCGCAAAGTTTATAAATCGATTTCTTATTAATAGGTATCGGGTCAAGCAGCGGGGTGGGGCAGCTAGGAGTGCCCGCCGGGCTCATAACCCGGAGGTCCCTGGTTCAAATCCAGGCCCCGCTATCGTGTATATTTTTGTACATTGGTGAACTTGTATTTTAACCATTCCTCCAGTTTGTTTTGCTTTCGCGAAATTGTAAATCCAACCTCTCTGGCAAATTTTTTCACGCTTTCTATCCGGTATATTCTAAGCTCATAAAGATTATTTTTGTAAAAGTATTGTTCACCTCTAATCATGACAGGAGTTCCAGCTTTCTTTGAAAGCCTTATTTTTGAATGTATCCCTAATGACGCTAAGAGGCCTTTAGAGAACTCTAGAACTTCTAAATCATAGTTGTGTATGGATACATAAGAAACTTTCTTATTAGTGGGTTCTAAATAAACACAGCCTTCACTATCAAATAAACCTCGTAGAAACTCTTTAGGATATTCCTTTGCAATTTCAAAAAGTCTCTCTTTCGGTTGTTTCAAAAACATATAAAGAAATTTATTCGTGCTTTCTACATACCATCTATCACTTCTAGTGGGATTGTTTTCATATCCTACTCTATAATTAGCTCCGATATCTTCAAGAGCCCTGGCAAATGCCTCTACAAACTCTTTGTCTATAACTTTCAATCTAATCCTATACTTATATTCATAAAAACTTATACTTGCATCTCCAAAATATGCTCCTATTATATACGATAATGCAGGAGAAGGGGTTAAATTAACAGGTTTAAGTTTAGCAAATGGATTATGCTGACCTTTACACCATCTTAAGACAGTTGGTCGGGAGACTTTTATTCCCTTCTCTTCTAGAATTCTCTTTACTATTTCGGAATAGCTTAATTCCCTTTTTCTCAAATCTTTAACATACTCTAAAAGATCTTGAAGCTCTTCTTGGTCAAGCTCCTTAATAGTTCGCATGAATGATAGTACAACACACTATTTTTAAATTTTTTGTTGTAACTTTTATACAACTATATTTTGTTAAAGTTGCCAAAGCAACCTTAATAAATCCCTAACCAATAGGTCAGAGAGGGCAACCATGGATTTGGTAGTACTCGGACATGTGGCCATTGATCACGTAATATTCCCGGATAAAAGAGAGATTATTCTTCCCGGAGGGGCGGCAACTGCTGTGGCAACTTCTGCTGCTTTAAGTGGCGCCAAAGTTGGATTAGTAACAAAAGTTGGCAAGGATTTTCCAAAAGAGTGGCTAAATAGGCTTTCCGAAATATTAGATATAAAAGGAGTTCATATTCTTGAGGGGAATACCATACACATCTACATGATCTATCACGAAGATGGGAGTGTCGATGCTCCAGTGGACATGGGAGTGGCCCAAAAAATGGGAGAAACAGAAATCCCCGAAGAATACTTAAATGCAAAGATCTTTCACATTTCCCCAATACCTCCCGAAGAGCAACTCAAAGTAATAAACCGCCTAAAAGGAAAGAGAATTAGCCTCGACTTCAATCCAACTTATATGGAAGACTATAAAACAAAGAAAGACCTTATGAAAGAAATAATCTCAAGGACCGAGATAATTTTTCCAAATGAAAGAGAAGCAAGAACAATTACCGGAGAAAAGGATCTCAAAAAGGCCGCCAAGACATTGTATGAATGGGGTGCGAATCTAACAATAATCACCCTGGGAGAGAAAGGAGCTCTCCTCTACAATGGAGAAAAGTTCATGAAGTTTGGAGCTTTGCTAATCAATGAGATAGTTGACCCTACCGGGGCAGGAGATGCCTTTGCAGGGGGATTTCTGGCCCACTATGCAAAAAAGAAGCCAATAGAGAAGTGTATAAAGCAGGGTTTACTAAGGGCAAGAGAAGTTCTAAAGAAAAAAGGAAGCTGGAGTATTGAGGTCTAGTCGCTCGTCACCATCCTAGAGAATAGGTATAGGGAGATCAGTATGAGTACCGCAATGGCCGTCACCTCAAACTTGGGCATGAAAATGGAAAGGCCTGCTATCAAAACATAAGTAGGGATTGCCAGAAGAGCAGCCACTGCAACGATTAAATAATGCTCCCTAGGTGCGTTTTCCCTATCCAGATATGCAGATTCAACAAAGATAAGAGCCAATGCCACAAGCAATAATCCTTCGATACCACCCACTTTGTAGTACACCAGAAATCCTATAATGACTACAAGGAAAATGGTGCCAAAGAAATATGAGAAAAACGCTAACGGTGCAAGTGCTAATACTGGTAGGAGGTCTTTATAACCTAGTAAAATAAACGCCATAATGACGAGTGGAATTGGAGAAAATCTTATTCTAAATTTCATAGTCTAACAACCTCCGCAATAGCTGTTTTAAGGGGCTTGGTGACATCCCAGTCTATTATCAACGCATAGGAAGAGAGTTTCCTAAGGTAAGCCTTTCTTCTGAGGTCCAAGATTTTAATAGCAAGATCTTCTTCATTGCTTTTTGGTTTTAGAGCAGAATACGGGTCAGGAGAAATCACTATTGTCTTGTAACCATAATGATACATCATCTTTAGTGCTTTTCTGCTTTCCTCACTCACTAGTGGGGAAACGTAAATTATCTGAGCATTTGCAGGGAACCGGGTTCTTATGAGGTGCTCTACCTGATATGCTATTAGATTGTTCTTATCGGGCTTTGCGGTGCTTAACAGATCGACACATTTAAAGAAATGTCTCTTTCCATAGTCCACCCGGGCCCAAAGGGGAACGCTTTCTGAAAGCAGAAGGCCAAAACTGGTACCATTTTTAAGACAATCGAGCATAAGAGAAGCAGCAGCTCTAACAGAGTAATCTATAACATTGGCCCCCAGGTATCCAGCATCAAGGACGATCACAACATCTACCTTTCTCTCACTTTCATATTCGTTGCTCATTATTTTACCAATCTTGGCCGTTGCTTTCCAGTTAATTACCTTAAATGGATCTCCAGGCTGATATTCTCTAATCGCATGGAACTCAACACCTTCGCCAATTCTCGGGGAGGGCAATGGGCCTACAGTGATTTTGGTACCCTTCGTTGAGTAAGGCGTTATTACATCTTCGATTAAAGGAACACCTATAAGTTCATCATAAAGCTCCAATTGTCTGTCTTTTTTAAAGAAACCAAATGGATCCTGATAGCTCATTTTAATTTTACTAAATTCGTGAACTCCCCTACGAACTTTAATTTTATATGAGAGCTCCCTTACTTCATCCCTTTTCAGTGATAACAGAAACTCTTTGCTCCCTTCAACCACTTCGAGGCCCTCTGGAACATCCTCAGTTATCTTTAAGCTTGGAATTCTTTCATTTGACTTAACCACAAGCTTTACTTCTATGATCTCCCCCTCAAGGATTCTGTCATGGGGTAAAATACGCTCTATTTTCACTTCCAGCTTAGGTTTGAAAAAAGCCACTGCAATAAAAAAGAGCCATATTACAGGGAGTGTCAAGTAGATCATGTCCCACCTTAATGCGAAAAATGCCATTAAGACTCCTAACCACAGAGCCAGTAAAAGCTGAAGTGCCTTTCCTGTTGGATAAAACTCCCTCATAGCCCTCACTCGAATTTTGGCACTGGTATTTTCTCAAGCATCTTTCCCATAACCATCTCTTGGCTAACTCTAGTGTACCAGAGCTCTCTCTTCAAGATAAGGCGGTGACTCAAAGCGGGAATTGCAACTTTCTTTATATCATCTGGAATTACGTAATCTCTCCCTTCCAGGGTGGCATAGGCCCTTGAAAGCCTAAGCAATGCCAAACTTCCCCTTGGTGAGGCTCCAACTTCAATCTCCTTCTTGTTTTCTCTAGTGGCCCTTACTATTTCAGTTATATAATCCAGAACTGCATCACTTATATAGACATCTTCAATCGCCCTTTGCATCTCCATGACCTCTTTTGCTGAACCCACTTGGTTTATATCTACTTCCTCTTTCTTCCTTCCAATTCTTCTCTTTAATATCTCAACCTCTTCCTCCTTTGTGGGATACCCCACCCTCAACCTGACTAAGAACCTATCTAATTGGGCCTCAGGAAGAGGATAAGTCCCTTCCTGCTCTATTGGGTTTTGAGTTGCTATCACCACAAAGGGCCTTTCAAGGTGGTAGGTTTTGCCTTCTATTGTTACCTGTCTCTCCTGCATTGCCTCAAGCAGAGCCGATTGAGTTTTTGGGGGTGCCCTATTAACCTCATCAGCGAGTAGAATATTTGTGAATATTGGGCCTTTCTTGAATTCAAATTCAAGGCTCTTCTGGTTAAAGACACTGACCCCTAAAATATCAGAGGGTAACAGATCTGGCGTGAACTGGACTCTTCGGAATTTAACCCCTAAAGCTGCTGCAAAGCTTTTTGCCATTAGAGTCTTTGCCAGGCCCGGCAAGTCTTCAATGAGTATATGCCCATCCGCCAGAATTGTCGCGAGTATTAATTTCAGAACTTCCCTTTTCCCCACTATGGCTTTTCCAACTTCATTTAAAATCTCATTCCCCTTTTCGTGAACTTCTTCTATTTTCATTTACATCCGCCTCCACCATTTTAAGGGCATTTTTAAGATTATCTAAAAAACTCCCTTCAGGTAAGGAGCTGAAGATCTCTCGAGTTCTTGCTTTTGCTTTCTCCCTATTATCCTCAAGGACCTCATATATCTCCAAAATTGCATCAGAGATTATTTGCCTTGCAACCGTCCCCTTCCTTGCCATCTTTATAACGTCAGTGAGCCTCTCAACATCCGTCTTCTTTTCCTTCACATTTCCTCTCCTTCTAGGTAGATATGGGAGTTCAGTTTCTTCTAACACAAATGCGAGAAGAATCACACCAGCAATTAAAACAGCAATCCATCTAACTAGATAGGAACCTGCAAGGAACGCTATCAATACAAAAGGAAAGACTAAAATGAGTGCAAGGTTAAACCTCATTTACATCACCTTTAATCCTCGTATAGAGATCATAAGCTTTCCTAGCATCATCCATTGTAACTTTTTCAGGTGCATATTTTGCTTTTTCAAAGAGCTTTGCAAGATTCACATAGGCCTCGTGTTTATACTTCACCCTCTCAGCATGTTCCCAGTGTGTCCAGCTTTCTCTGTAAGGGATGCCCAAAAGTCTGAGCCATATCACAGCATTTTTATACAATTTGATTACTATCTCATTTGGGTCTCCAAGAAAGTTTATGCCTTCCTCCTCCAACTTTTTATCAAATTCTTCCACAATTGCTTTAAGTTTTCTCCTCTCCCGAGCAGCCCTCAAATCAAGGTAAAATCTAACTGCGACATAACCTAAAAGCACTATAAGTATTCCAAAGAAAGCATACAGATAAGTACTTCCTCCAAAAGAACCCCCCAAGGGGTTCTGAAAGTACCGCTCATAAAAGCTTACATGATAGCTCTGATTAGCATAATACACTCCTTCACTCTGATTAAGGGTCATGTTTGGCAGAGGGGCTTTGTAAAGCTTGTAGAGAATCGGAAGAGCAAGGATAACAGAACCAACTATTATAGCTAAAAATATTCCCCAGTTCACCTGGTATCCCGGCCCTTCTTTGGCAAATGGATCCCCAACTGTAAGGAAAATCTGGATAAGAATTATTCCCGCAATTACAATTAAAATAGCAAAAAATAAACCAATTAGGTAATAATTCTGTGTTCCCTTTTTTATCTCACCGATTCTAGCTTGGGAGCTTATTATTGCACTCATCAGCAGAATAATGACAAAATAAAGGACCATTAGTCTACGTCTCATAGTATCCCATCTGTGACTCTATATAAAGATAGGTTTAAAAAGTTTTACAACGTCGAAAACCCCGGGTGAGAATATGGAAAAGATTCCACAGCTTTTTGTTGAGAGTAATATTGAAGAATGCGTTTATGAGGGCAAAACAAAAGTAGACTGCATAATCATCCAAGACAACATAGAAGTTAGGTTAAAGAAAGGGGAAAGCATACCTGAGTTTATAAATTTAGAGAAGGCAAAATTCATGAAGAAAGAAGTTTATGATAGATTTCATTTCTATGTGGATAAATACGAGCACAAAATGATATGTGATGCCATTATAGTATTTCCCGATAGAAGGACTGAGCTCCGCCTCTACAAAGAGGATGAATTAATGCTCTTACCCGTAGAAGGATATGTATCAAGTATAATTGCAGGAATTGGGAACAGAGTTAGAAAAAGTGATGCATTTGCTGCAATAACAAGTAAAAAGGGGGAAGTACATTACCTCAAACCGCCCAAGAATGGAACAGTTGTTTACATCGATGAATTCAGCAACAGGCCACACTATGTATACTACCTTCTTCCAGAGGAGCGTTAATATCCTTAATAAAGAAACAAATTATATTGGTGCAAAACTGGAGTCTGAGGGATTAATAACGAGGAGGCCCGTTTCCAAAGGGCGTTATGGGAGGACGCAAATATTCCATCTTGAGGAAGAGGCTTTCACTGTTAAGAATATCGTACGAGAAGTTTTGGCCGAACGCTTTAACATTAGGCCCTAGTTCTTCATCCCAATCAGCAGAAAACTGCAAGAGTAAGAAGTGTGGGAAAAGTAGGAAGTGGGGCTGTATTAAGAAGTGGAAACCAAGTTGCATAGGTATAACCTCGTACGGCTCGCCCCACAATTGAAATTGTGCACTTGCTTTTATTTTATTCTGATTTGTTTCATCCATGAGGACTGCTCTTTGTATTCCCTAAAATTGTTCTATTTTCAGAGAGAAAAATTTTGGATAGGTTTCTATAGATATTAATCGCGCCAGCACTTCACTTGATAACATAGTGTCTATGTCGACCTCCGATCAAACTAGTGGAATACTTAAAACATGTGACTCGTAGGACAAAGGTAGGGGTGAGTTCTATGAAAGCGAGTATATACAAAATTGAAGGGGATCTTTACTTGATAGATTTGCCTCAAAAATTAAGAGGATTCAGGAAGTTCATAAGCTCCTGGGTTTTAAAGGACGGAAGAAGTGCACTTATCGTGGATGTTGGCCCCGCTTCAACTATCAGGCTATTAAAAGAGGCCTTAGATCAACTTGGAGTCGAAAAGGTTGAATATGTGCTTCTCACACATATCCATATTGACCATGCGGGAGGAATTGGGCACTTTGTTGAGCTTTACCCTGATGCGAAAGTTGTGGTTAACGAAAGAGGAGAGAAACACTTAATGGAGCCAACGAGGCTATGGGAAGCAAGCAAGAAAGTTCTAGGAGAGCTCGCGTATGTCTATGGAGAGATTAGACCAGTACCCGGAGAAAATATCTATAAAGGAGAGGTGACATTTTCGGGAATGGACGTTGGGATAATCCCGACTCCTGGTCATGCTCCTCATCATCAGAGTTATATTCTTGGAGACTATCTGTTCACTGGGGATTCTACCGGGATATTTTTAGAACTTGACGACGGTATATACTTAAGACCTGCTACACCTCCGAGGTTTGTTAAAGAGCTTTATGAGGAATCATTAGACAAGATGTTTGAAGTGGGGAGGAAGAAAATTTGCTTTGCACATTTTAGAATGTATGAAGACAGTAAGAAACTTATCAAAATGCACAAGGAACAGATAAACATGTGGATAAGTATAGTTCGTGAGGTTATGCATGAATACCCAGCAGAAGAAGTTTCTAAAGTATTGGATATTGTGAAAGAAAGGCTACTCGAGAAAGACAAACTTTTTGCTAACTATCTAAAGCTTGACGAAGATATAAAAGAAAGAGAAGAGCATTTTACAAAAAACTCCCTAATGGGAATTTATAATTACCTGAAAACACTGGAAAGCTCACACGGCTCAATCTAGGGAAACAAACTTGCTAAAGCCAGATTATTAATCTTAGAAGGAATCTCACGCATCGAGAGGTATATCTCCATTTTAGGAGATGGAATTGTTGAAACTGTGGATTAACCTGGTGCTACTAAGAAGATGTTTTTGTGTCCCATCTTGGAACAGATTTCTGTAGGATATTATATCGCACTAGCAGTTCACTTGATAATATAGTGTGTGCGGATTACTGTATGAGTGTACCTGAGCTCTTAGGGGTGAATTAACTTCTGGTTAACTCAGTTTCATAACAATGGGTGCCGACTAGAGTGAGATTGTAGTCGGACTTATGATGGAAATCTCAATAGAATACTTTAGGAGTTTTTGAAGAAATTGTGGAGGAGTTCTTGATTAGGCTTAATGGGGTCAAAAAGTTGCTCTTTCGTTTTATGAGGATTTAAGTAATTCTTTTATATCCCGACGCCTAAAGCAAAAAGGTGGATATTTATGAGGAGAATAATACTCATATTCTGGATCCTCATGCTCCTCGGAGTGCTGACTCCAGCTGAAAAGCTCGATGAGAGCGGGAATGTTATTAGAGTTCCGGAGGATTACCCAACAATACAAGAGGCTATAAACGCAGCCGATCCAGGGGATACTATCCTTGTACCTCCTGGAACTTACAACGAGAGTATTACCATAGACAAACAGATAACGCTGATCGGTAGGGGGAAAGAAAACACTGTTATAGTGGGGCGTGGTGTCGGTGACGTTATTTATGTATCTTCAGATGGGGTGAAGATAAGTGGCTTTACGATAAAAGGTTCTGGTAATAGATACATTAGTCCTTTTGAGGGAGGCGATGCGGGAATTAAGTTAGATGGAGTCGAAAATTGCGTCATTTCTAACTGCATTGTCACAGAAAACAACCTTGGCATCTTTTTAAATTCATCTGATAATAATATAATTGAAAATAATACATGTTACTTAAACCGCAAGGATGGTATCCACCTACGTTTCTCTAACAACAATATAATTAGAGGTAACAATTGTACCTCGAATGGGGGGCATGGAGGCATCTACCTAAATCCATCTAGTAGTAACAATCTAATCGAGAACAATATATGTAACTTTAATGCAGATCACGGCATTAAACTACAAGGATCCAGCAACAACAACATACTCAGAAACAATATTTGCGAATATAATTGGAATGCAGGCATATTTCTACGTGGATCTAATAATAACACATTAATTGGTAACATATGTTTTGGAAACAGAAATAATCCCGGTATTATGCTACATTATCACAACAATAATAACACTCTTATTAATAATGTGTGTAACTCAAACGATGAGGGCATAGTTTTGCAGAATTCATCAAATAACAACATACTTATAAACAACACATGCCTTGATAACAGGGCTCGTGGAATCGGCATTATGTGGTCATCCAACAACAATACAATAATTAAAAATACATTAAGTTCAAACGGTGAGGGCATTCTGATAGAATCTTCAAGTTACAATAAGGTATACTATAACAATATTTTGATGAACTGGCGAGGGATACAAATCATCGGTGAGAACTCAACTGGAAATGAGATACACCAGAACAATATAATTAGAAACGAGGAGTGGGGGCTTCTCAACAATGCCCCTATTAAAGTGAATGCCACTCTTAACTGGTGGGGTAGCCCTCATGGCCCAGAAGTATGTCAGTTTGTGGAGGACACAGATACAGAAGATCCTGAAGAAATACAAGGTAACATATTATATGAGCCATGGCTTACAGAGCCGTATACTATGTTCGGCCGTCTGAAGATAATACATCCAATCGATAGAGCAATTGTAAGTAGGATCGTTAAGATATCCACAACCGTTGAGGAACCATTGGGCGTAGTTAAAGTCGAGTTCTACGTGGATGATTCATTAGTATTCATAGATAAGGAGGCATCATATGAGTATGAATGGAACACCACAGCTTATACAGATGGAGCCCATATGATAAAAGTACGTGCATTTGATGCTCTCAGAAACATGGCTGAAAAGAGTATAGGCATTATAGTGGATAATACGCCACCAAGCATAGACATAATCTCTCCATCCAGTGTTCCAGCGACCACTAATATTAGTGCTGTTAGTGTTGAGTGGAGCGCAATGGACGGGGTCGGCATATCAGTAGTCAGAGTGTTCGTTAATGGGGAGCTGGTTGGCGAGTACAATAGGGCCGCTGGTGGCACCACAGTAGAACTCGTGCCCGGCGAGAACACCATTCTTGTCTTGGTGGTCGATAAGGCAGGGAACAATGCGAGTAAGGAAGTTAGCGTGACCTTCACTCCAG
>QMUF01000032.1 GCA_003663525.1 Thermococci archaeon
GGAGTTATTCATATTTTAAAAAATTTTGGGTACCTGAAAATCTAATCAAAGTAATATTTGGTTAAGAGTTCTTTGAATTTCTCTGCGCTTTTTTTAACCTCTTCTGCGAAAATGATTGCCCTAGAGACATTTACCATGACATCTTTGCTTTTTAAACTTCTAAGAATCTCTGGATTTCCACCTTGAGCTCCGATTCCGGGAAGCAACCATGGGAGATTCCCACTTTTATCAGATATCTCTCCTATAAACTCCTCTTTTGTGGCCCCAACTACAATACCAACTTTTTTAGGGTATGCGAGTTCAAGTTCCTTCGAAAGTTCAAGAACCCGAGAGTATACTGGCACTTCAATTTCATCAGCTGATTTGTTGCTTGTTAAAAGAAGAATGAAAGCATGTCCTTTTTCTAAAAAGGGAATTATAGCATCTCTACCCATGTAGGGATTAACAGTTACAGAGTCTACTTTTAGTTTCTCAAAATATGCTTCTGCATAGGCCTTTGCAGTGTTTCCTATGTCTCCTCTTTTGGCATCTAAGATTATGGGTACATTAGTGCTTTGTTTTATCAGTTCTATGGTTTCTTCCATGACTTTGTATCCCTTCCATCCAAGTTTCTCATAAAATGCAATGTTGATCTTATAGGCACAAACAAGATCTGCAGTTTCATGCACAATATGTTCATTGAACTCCAAAATACCCTTGAATCTCTTAGGAATCTTATCTATATCACTATCTAGTCCCACCACTAGGATTGAGTTGTTTTTTTCTCGGGCTTTTCTATATTTATTAATGAACATTGAGACCACCTTTGTGTGCTACTCCGATGATCTTATTAAAACTTTCAATTTTTTTACGGTCAAGAAATGCTTTAATCCCCTCTATGATTCTAACAGGCGCTTCTGGGTCAACCATAACTGCTGTACCCAGCCCTAGAAGTGATGCGCCGGCCATAGCATGCTCGATGGCATCTTGCCAGTTCATGATACCACCAATTCCTATTATTGGAACATCTAAAGCCTCTCTGGTCTTGAAAACTTTTGCAAGGGTTATGGGTTTTATTGCAGGTCCGCCAAGGCCTCCCGTTTTGAGCTTGAGTACAGGCAATCCAGTTTCAACGTCTATTCTCATGGCTTGGATCCCGTTTCCTATAGCTAGGCCATCTGCACCAGCATCTACTGCGGCTTTTGCTATCTCTACTATATCTGTCACGTCTGGTGCCAATTTTGCAATTATTGGTTTGTTTGTCAATTTTCTTGCAATTTTCACGACTTTCTGCGTGAGTTCTGCATCCTCTGCCCACCTTCGTTTTCCTTTAACATTAGGACATGAGAGGTTGAGCTCAATGATCTTGATTTCCTTTATTTTATCCATTTCTTCTCCTAAAATCTCCCATTCATCCATACTAAACCCTGCAATACTTCCAATTTTGATGGTTTTGAGTTCCTTAAGGCGTGGGGCAATTTCCTCTACAAATCCTTCTATTCCAGGGTTTTGAAGTCCGATAGAGTTAATAACTCCCCCATGTGAATCTACCAGCCTTGGAGGGGGATTTCCTTCTCTTGGCTTGAGAGTAACTGTTTTCAAAGTTATTGCACCAACATTTGAAAAGTCAAGATAGGGCATGAGTTCAAAACCAAATCCAACAGGTCCAGAAGCTAGTATTATTGGATTTCTGAACTTTATTCCAAATACATCGACGCTTAAATCCACTCCCATATTATCTCCTCCTTTCTGAATAGTGGTCCATTTTTACAGACAAGCTTCACGCCTTTTTTGGTCTTTACAGCACAGCTTTTACAAGTACCTATTCCACATCCCATCATAGCCTCAAGCGATACATAGGAAGTTGCAGGCAGATTCTTTAACATCGGCACTGGCCCGCATGCTAAAATTCCGATTTCTTCTGAATATATATCTTTTAAAACATCTATCACGGTTTTTCCACTTTCCTCTTCAATGATTAGATTTCTCTGTTCTTTTTCAGTAAACAGTTCCCGTATATAACTTCCTTTAAATCCATAGAACTTTTCATAAACCATGGTCGGATGAAGTTCGGAAAAAAAGTTTAATGGGGCTATCCCACTTCCACCTCCAACAAGTATATATTGTTTTTCACCATCTATTAAGTCAACGTAGGGATTTCCGTGGGGGCCTCTTATGTAGAACATCTCCCCAATTGGGCTTGAGAAGATTTTACCTGTTAATCTTCCCACTCGTTTTATAAATAATGTGAGTTCTCTGTTCTTGTAGGAGTAGATAGAAAATGGTTTCGCTAAAACTGGCTCATCTGAGGCTTTAAGCATCACAAATTGACCAGCCTCGGGATTTTCCAGGTCTCCATAAAGTTTGAACGTGAAAAGGCCATAATCCTTGGATATCTTTTTCTCCTTTAGTTCAGCTTCAATCAACATTATCACCTCTGTATATTATTTTGCCATTTTTAATAGTTAATTCAACGACTCCTGGGAGAGTTCTGTTTAAAAATGGAGTGTTTTTTCCTTTAGAGAGGAGGCTCTTCTCAGTAACTTTCCATCTTTTGTTGGGGTCAACTATTACAATGTCCCCAACATAGCCTGGGGCAAAATCACCTCGAAGGCCTAAATTAAAAATTTGTGCAGGCTTCCAAGTGACTTTCTCCAGAAGGGATATGAATGATATTTCATACATATCTGCTATAAGAAATAGCGATGATAGAAGGGTTTCAATCCCACTTATCCCAAATGGAGCGCTCTCTATATCTGTAGACTTCTCTTCTTTTGAATAAGGTGCGTGATCTGTAACTATTATGTCTATTGTACCGTCTATGAGTCCTTTAACTAAGGCTTCTTGGTCTTCTTGTGTTGGCAGTGGAGGATTAACTTTTTTGAAAGGAGAGCGATCCTTTAAATCTTCATCAGTAAAGAGTAGGTGGTGGTGAGTTACTTCTCCCGTAACTGGAATTGTCCTTTTCTTTGCGTTTTTCAAAATCTCTACAGAGGCCTTTGTAGATAAATGCTGTATATGAATATGGGCCCCAGTATAGCGGGCAACTTCTATATCACGGGCAACGGCAATGGATTCAGCTATATCTGGTATTCCACTTACTCCATACCTCTTTGAGAATTGCCCCTCTCTCATACTTCCTCCTGAAAGTTCTTTTATTTCCGCATGATCGGCAATTGGCTTTCCAACTGCTCTGGCAAATTTCGCTGCCTCAAGGAATATTTTGAAGCTTTGAGGAGTTGTGCCATCATCACTGAATGCTATCACATGACTAGCTAAGCTCTTAAAATTTACAAGCTTATTTCCTTTCCGTCCTTCTGTTATTGCGCCTGTTGGAAAAATATCTATGAGCCCAACTTCATGGGCTCGTTGTTTTACATATTCAATAATCTGTGGGCTATCTAAAGCAGGGTTTGTGTTGGGCATTACTGCCACAGTAGTAACGCCTCCATGGATGGCTGCTTTAGACCCACTCTCTATTGTTTCTCTATGTTCGTAGCCGGGCTCTCTGAAATGGGCATGCATATCTATTAAACCTGGAATTACAAGTTTATCCTCAGCATCTATATAGTCTTTTCCTTCTTTGGGTTTATCTCGTTGAACTTTTTTGATTATCCCGTTTTTTAACACAATATACCCTTTTCCTTGGTAGCTATGTGAAAGTATTTCTCCCTTAATTATCATGATCGTTCCTCACAAGAGGTTCTTAACCACCATGCCCTCTTCCATAGTTCTTTCACAGTAGTGACATTTTAATTTTAGGGGCTTTTTAGAAATCACCTTGAACTTCGGCTTTACTTCTTCATAATTGGTTATGCAATTTGGATTTGCACATTTGATTATTCCCACTATCTCATCTGGCACTTCTACTTTTTTCTTATCTACAACTTCCCACTTGTCAATGATATTTACTGTCGCAGTAGGCGCTATGAGTGCTATTTTATTCACTTCATCCTCGCTTAGGATTTTCCCTTCTACCTTTATGATATCTTTTTTTCCCAGTTTTCTACTTTTAACATTGATTGCAACGAGGATTGTACTATCTTTGGGTAAATTGAGAATTTCGAGAACTTTTAATCCTTTTCCTGAAGGTATATGGTCTATCACTGTTCCTTTGTTAATCGCTGAGACCTTGAGTTCCTTCATTCTACCACCCCCAACACGATACTTAGTAGAGCCATTCTGACGGGGACTCCACTCCATACCTGTTGGAAATATGCGGAGTAAGGGGTCTTATCAACTTCGTAGGATATCTCATCCACCCTTGGTAGTGGGTGCATAATTTTAAGAGTCTCTTTTGCTCCATTTAGAATCTTTAAGTCGATTCTATAAGAGCCTTTGATTTTGTTGTATTCTGCTGGATCGGGAAATCTCTCCTTCTGGATTCTTGTGGCATATAGTACATCAACCTCCGGGATAACACTCTCCAAATCGCTGGTCTCTGTTATTTCCACTTTGTCTGAGATCTCCTCAATAATGTGTCTAGGCATCTCGAGGCCTTGAGGGGCTATAAAGTAGAGCTTGACATTATAGTAAGAAAGTGCTTTTGCAAGGCTGTGGACAGTTCTCCCATATTTTAAATCCCCTAAAAGGGCTATCTTAAGTCCATTGATTCTTCCAAACTCTTTCTTGATGGTGTAGAGGTCAAGAAGTGTTTGAGTAGGGTGCTGGTTTGCTCCATCTCCAGCATTTATTACCGGAACCTCTGCAACCTCTGCGGCTAATCTTGCAGCTCCTTCTCGTGGATGCCTTATAACAATCACATCCGCATACTTTTCCACGGTTCTTATGGTGTCCATGAGACTTTCACCTTTTTTGACGCTTGTGCTCGAAGCCTCTGCAAACCCGATCACTGACCCTCCAAGTCGATGCATTGCGCTCTCAAAACTCAATCTGGTTCTAGTAGATGGTTCAAAGAAAAGTGTTGCTAAAACTTTCCCCTTTGCATATTGGAGGATTTTTTGTTCATTAAGTTCGTTTTCAAGTCGTTCTGCGGTTTTTAGAACATATTCGATCTCTTCCTTCCCAAAATCATTTATACTAATCACATCTTGGAACTTCATAAAGCCCGACCGAATTAAGTTCCCAAAGATTTATAAATTTTTTGTTAACATATTTGTGCGGGTGTAGAGGTGGTTTACATGAAAATGTCAAAGGAAAAGCAGCTTTTAATTGAACTTATCTTTGAGGAGAAAGCAATTGAATTCGGACATTTTGTTCTCAGTTCTGGAAAAGAAAGTAACTATTACATTAACATTAAAAAACTTATAATGAATCCCAAAGCATTGAGGCTTATTGCTTCCCTTATGAAAATCAAGATAGATGAGTTTGCTCTTGAATATGACAAAATAGCAGGACCGGAACTTGGGGCAGTCCCCATAGCAGTTTCTTTTGCTCTAATGGGTGATAACCCTCTGCTAATAGTACAAAAGAAGAAAAAAGAATATGGAACAGGGAGGCAAATTGAGGGTGAAGTGAAAAAAGGTGATAGAGTACTTCTTGTAGAAGATGTTACAACTACTGGTGGAAGTGTTCTCAGGGCAGCAAAAGCTTTAGAAGAGGAAGGTGCCAAAATAGTTGGGATAATGGTAGTAGTTGATCGGGAAGAAGGTGCTAAAGAAGCTTTAGAAAAAGAAGGTTACACCCTAATTCCACTGGTAACAGTGGGAGATCTATTCAAATATAGAGAAAAGAGAGAATAGATCAAAAATAATCTTCAAGGGTTTTTGCTTTAACCATTATTGTTGCCTTTTCGTTTCCATAGAAGATTTCAACAAGGCCTTCTGATTCTAATCTTTTTAACGTGTGTAAAAGCCATGGCATTGGTGTTTCAAGCTCTTCACTTAACTTTTGTAAAGAAGTAGCTCTCTTTTTTGTTACCAAGAGTTTGTAGATAACATTTTTTCTAGCAACCATTCCAAGAACACCAAATATTATATTGTTTTTGATTCTAATAAACGTTTCTTGGCATCCTATTGGCATTGTGACAAATCCACCTAACCAGCATCTTTTTATATGCCTCCTCTAAACATGGTACATGCGAGTGGAGATAGAAAAACTAAGTTCTGAAGGTTTTGGGGAAGTAAAAATTAATGGTAAAAAGTTATTTATCCCATTCACGGCTCCTGGGGATATAGTTGAGGTTAAAAAGTGGCGTAAAGAAAAGAAGAAATGCGTAGCCTATGAATATGCAATACTTGAGCCTTCCTCTATTAGGGTTAAACCAGAGTGTAAGCACTTTGGTGTATGTGGAGGATGTTTGCTTCAGCATCTTCCTTATGAAGAACAACTAAAATTTAAGGAGCAAAAATTATCTGAACTTCTAGAAATGAACGTTGAAGTACTTCCATGTCCTAAAATTTATGGTTATAGGAACAGAATTGACGTGGCAATAACCACAAGAGGAATTGGCTTTAGGCGAAGGGGTATTTGGTGGGATGTTACAGATGTGAAAAGCTGTAGAATCTTTGGTGATAAGAGTGAGAAAGCCCTAAGGTCAGTTAGGGATCTTATCGAAGATCTTAAGCTAGTTCCATGGGACTTAAAGAAAAGTAATGGCTTTCTAAGGTATATAGTTTTGCGAGAAGGCAAGTTTACAGGAGAATTCATGGTAAACTTGGTAACATCTGAAGGCACTCTTTCCAAGGAAGTCACTGAATACTTTGATTTTGCAACTTCTCTTTACTGGAGTGTTAACAACACTAAAAGCGATGTATCATATGGGACTCCTAGGAGAGTTTGGGGGACAGAATTTATTAGGGAAAAACTTGATGATGTTACGTACCTTATTCATCCGAATTCATTTTTTCAAACAAATTCTTATCAAGCTGTTAATCTTGTAAAAAAGGTTAGTGACTTTGTTGAAGGCGAGAAGGTTCTTGACCTTTACTCTGGTGTAGGGACTTTTGGAATATATTTAGCAAGAAGAGGATTTAAAGTAGAGGGAATTGAGGTAAATCCCTTTGCAGTAGAAATGGCGAACACAAATGCAAGGATAAATGAAGTAAATGCGGAGTTTAAGGTAGGAGAAGATAGAGAGGTGAGGGACTTAGGGGGTTATGACACTGTCATTGTGGATCCTCCAAGAGCAGGCCTTCATCCGAAACTTATAAAGAAACTACTCAAAGATTCACCTGAAACGTTGGTATATGTGTCCTGCAATCCGAGAACATTTTCAGAAAATTTGAAAAAACTTAAAGAGGGATATGCCATTGAAGAGATAGTGGCTCTTGATATGTTTCCCCATACTCCTCATGTTGAGATTGTTGCAAAACTAGATTTGAAGAACAAAATATAGGGTTCAAAAAGTTAATATACTCGGTTAATAAAACAATTATGGGGTGAATGTATGTTAGACGAAAGGGACAGGATTATAATTGAGATGTTGACAAGAGATGCAAGAACGCCCTTTACTGAAATAGCAAAGGCTTTGGGCATAAGTGAAACAGCTGTAAGGAAAAGGGTCCGATCATTGGAAGAGAGAGGGATTGTAAGACAGTATACTATTAGAGTAGACCCTCAAAAGCTTGGTTACAATCTGGTAAGTATCACAGGGGTGGACACAACACCAGAAAGACTTTTTGAAGTTGCCAGTAAGTTAAAGGAGTTTGAGTTTGTAAGAGAGCTCTATCTATCAAGTGGTGACCACATGATAATGGCAGAAGTATGGGCAAAGGATGGTGGGGATTTAGCAGATATTATGTCAAATAAAATAGGAAAAATTGATGGTGTTACAAAGGTCTGCCCGGCTATAATTTTGGAACGGTTAAAGTAAAGCTTTTAAACCTTCTTTGTATTATCTTTCGTTGAGCGGTGGTAGTCTAGCTTGGTCTAGGACACCGGCCTCCCAAGCCGGTAACCCGGGTTCAAATCCCGGCCACCGCACCACAGATTTTTTAAACACTTGTTAGTTAGATGTGTGATCTCAAAACTTTTTTATGATGGGGGAGAAATTATCTCACGCGCCCGCCTAATCTTTAAGGGGTTGATTCCGTAAGGCACTCCCTCTCTGGGAGAAACGGCTGTGTGGGAATGAGACTCCAAGTGTTGCCTTAGGGGAGCTGGCTCCCCTTGGCAGGGTTGCTGTCAACCAGCCTAATGTAGGGGTTCCGCATTGGAATCACCTACAAACCCCTTCCTGACGGAAGGGGTAGTTGACTGGCCATGTACAGTCCTTAAACTTCATAAACCTTGTATTCCTCTCTTCTTTCTTTGAGAAGCTTCTTTGTGGCCTATAATATTCACAATCGAAATACTAAGAAATGTGTGCAAAGAAATATTGTTTGCACTACCTTTTGTAAACCCACTTCAGTAGTGGGGGTGTTAGGATTGTGGTTGCAAATACCATAGAAATGGCTATTGTAAGGGCTTCTGGCCCAATTACACCACTTGAGAGAGCTATTGTAAGCATTGCAAGCTCAACACCGAGTCTTGGGATCATTCCAATACCAATCCTTAAAGATGATTTAAGATCAAAACCGGCTAAATATGCTCCTGTTCCACATCCAAGGATTTTGCTTATTATTGCTGCAAGAGTGTATAAAATTGCAAAGAAACTTGCATGTAAGATATAGCTGGCTTCGATTCTCATACCAACCTCTACAAAGAAGAGGGGAATAAAGATGGAGTAACCAAGGATGCTCACATGGTTTTCAACCTGTTTTCTGTAGCTAGTTTGTCCTATTGTTAATCCTACCAAATATGCTCCTAGAATAGATGCGAGGTTCAGATGCTCTGCCATATAAGCAAAAATTATCAGGAAGATTATTGCAAATGTTGTTGTGGACTCGGGCAAGTCTATGCGTGAAATTCTTTTGAAGGCTTTCTCTGCAAGGACTGGCCCAAAATACAAGAAAACTGCAAGAAATCCACTAACCTCTACAAGGATCTCGAAGATTGTCATGTAATCTATGCTTCCTTCCCGAAGAAGAGAAATGATAACAGTTAAAACAAGAATCCCCAAAACATCATCTACAACTGCGGCAGCTAAGATCGTTGTGCCCTCCGTACTCCTAAGTTTTCTGAGTTCCATTAGAACCCTTACAGTTATACTAACACTTGTTGGTGTCATTATAGCACCATAAAGGAGGGCCTCATGAAACTCTACGAACGGATAAGCTACTAAAAACCCGAATACAAATGCAAATATTACACCAATACCAGCTACAGAGATACTTGGTTTTCCCACCCGTTTAAATTCTGTAAGATCACTTTCAATACCTGCTAGGAATAGAAGCAAAAGAACGCCGAGGTTTGAGAATTCTCTGATTATTTCGTTACTCTCCACAAAAAGCCCTATCATCAAACCTCCCAAAATTTGTCCAAGAACCACTGGCTGGCCGAGTTTTTCAAATACCCATCCCAGAAGCTTTGCCATTGCCAACATTATGGCTATCATGATAAGTGTTTCCATATTAATCCCTCGAGAATATCCATTTCAGCAGGGGAGGTGTTACAATAGTTGTGATTACTACCATAGTAACGGGGATCGAGAAAATTCCCTTATCAAACACATTCTCTGTAAGTGCGACGTTTGCCATAATTAAAGCCACTTCCATCCTGGGAATCATCCCAATACCAACTCTAAGTGCTTCTTTTGGTTTAAATCTGGCTAATATCGCACCAACACCGCAACCTGCTATTTTTCCTATTATCGCTATCACTGAATAGAGAATTGCAAAAGTTCCTGCATGGAGAACGATGCTTATGTCTGTTTTTATACCAATTCCAACAAGAAAAACAGGAACAAAGAGAGAATATGAGACGGTTATCATTCTGTTACTTATTCTTTTTGCTTCATCTGTTTGTGCTATCAAAACTCCTGCTAGATATGCTCCGGTTATTCCTGCTATTCTAAACTGCTCGGCTATATATGCGAAAATGAGAGCTAAAGCAAGTGCAAATGCCGTTAGAGTTTCCGGTAAATCAATTCTCTTGGAGAGCTGTAGAATCTCCTTAACTACTGGCCTCCCAACAAGCCAGCTCACTACAAAGAACACGGCTACTTCTCCAACAAGAATTCCCAGATCTTCTATATAAACATGCCCTTTCCTGTGGATAGCGATCAATGTTGTAAGCACAATAATTCCAAGAACATCATCTACCACTGCAGCCGCCAAGATTGCAGTACCTTCCTTTGTACGGAGTTGTTTCATCTCCATTAATATACTCGCGGTCAATCCAACACTTGTGGCTGTTAATACGCCTCCTAAAAACAAAGCTTCAGTTCTTTCGTAACCAAACCAGCTGGAGAGATAATAACCTGTTACAAAGGGAACTATAACACCTCCTAGCGCAACAAGAAAAGCAGGTATCCCAACACTTTTAAACTCTTCGATGTCTGTTTCAAGACCAGCGAGGAATAAGAGCAAAACCACACCAATCTCACTTATTAGGTGGACTCCTTCGGAGTAACTCACTATGTTGAGAATGGAGGGTCCGATAAGCATTCCTCCAATAAGTTGACCAAGAACCCCAGGCATCTTCGCTTTTGTAGCAATATAACCAAATAGCTTAGCCGCTATCAGGATCACTGCAAGTTCAAGGAATACATCCATGCTTTCATCCCCTGCTGATTATAATGTTACGATTCTAATAAGCCGAATAATGTCATTGACCTCTAACAAGCCATGAACTTTCTTTTCGTCATCGATAACGGGAAGGTGGTGTTTTCCAGTTTCTATCATGAGTTTAATGGCATGACCGAGATTATCCTCTATGTGGATGGTTATTGGCTTTGTTACCATTATATCCTCTACCCTTGAAGCACGAGTTATTGTGTATTTTTTTAATAAACCTAATCCCACAACAGAGCATCTTCTGGGAGTTGTGAAAAATTGAAGGAGGTCTTTCATTGTAATAAACCCTAAAAGTCTTCCTTCTTTGTCTATCACAATTGCAGAGGTTTCTTCACTTGTAAATTTGCTTACAAGAACTGTTAAAGGGTCATCCGGGTGAACTGTAAGAAACTCTCTATCCATTACTATTTTGACAGGGACTTTTGAGATGTACCTAATGTTGTGACTTAGGTCTTCCTTTCTTTGAAGCATTAAATGGCGTTTTTTTCCAATAATTATTGACATTTTTTTATGTTTTGTATTTTTGGGTTTATTTGGAGGTGGTAAATATTTCATGTTTTATCCCCTATACTCTTTATCTAGTTTCCACTTAAATTTTTCTCTTACATGTAGCATTTTCCATTTGAGAGAAAGAAAATCTACATCTACATGGCAAAAATTGAAATGGAAATGTGATATATTAAGCTTATATCAAGCAAAAACTTTATAAGAGAATTATGCCCAAACATCGGTAAGGGAAATATGGTTTTTGAAGAAAAATTTGATGTTGTCATAATTGGAGCAGGCCCTGCAGGTCTTTTTTCAGCTTATGAGCTCGCTGAAAAGAGCAATTTAAAAGTTGTAGTGATTGACGAGGGAGGAGACATTGAAAACCGTGTATGCCCCATGAACGAACTTGGCTACTGCATTGGGTGTAAGCCCTGTCACATAATGAGTGGTGTTGGTGGGGCCGGTGGACTTAGTGATGGGACCATAAACCTAAGGCCGGATATTGGAGGAGACCTAACAGAACTTACAAGGGATGAGAATTATTCTTGGCAGCTTGTTTGGGAAGTTGACCAGATTTTCCTAACACATGGAGCTCCTAAAGGGGTTTACAAGGGGCATGAGGATGAGATACGGAAATGGGAAAGAAGAGCGGCCCAAGCAGGAGTGAAATTCATACCGATAATTCAGCGTCATATTGGCTCAGATCACACTAAAGGAGTTATAAAGAGTATTAAAGACTACTTAGAAAGCAAGGGTGTCAAGTTTATCCTCTGGACAAAGGTGGAAGAGTTTAGAAAAGGAGAAGTTGTTGCTAGGAAGGGAGATGACGTTTTCACGATAAAAGCACGCTATATAATAGTAGCACCAGGCAGAGGAGGAGCAGAATGGTTCCATGACGTTGCTCAAAAAATAGGTTTGAAGTCAAGGCATGGTCCTATTGACGTTGGAGTTAGAGTTGAGGTCCCTGCAATAATAATGGAGCAAATAACAAAAATAAACCATGATCCCAAGTTCCACATCTATACTGAAACTTACGATGATTTTGTGAGAACTTTCTGTGCCAATCCAAATGGATTTGTTGTTGAAGAGAAATATGATGGTTATGTGGGTGTAAACGGCCATTCAATGAGGGATAAAAAAAGCAACAACACCAATTTTGCATTCCTTACAAGGATTGAACTCACTAAGCCGGTGGAAGATACCACAGCCTATGGTAGAAGCATTGCTCAGCTTGCAACTACAATTGGTGGAGGAAAGCCAATACTTCAAAGACTTGGGGACTTAAGAAGGGGGAGAAGAAGCACGTGGAGCAGGATAAAGAAGAGTGATGTTGAGCCAACTTTAAAGCACGTTACTCCAGGAGACATAGCAATGGCACTGCCTCACAGAGTTGTTACAAACATTATTGAGGGCCTTGAAAAGCTTGACAGAGTAATTCCTGGAGTTGCAAGTGATCATACTCTCCTCTATGCTCCGGAGATAAAATATTATGCAATGCAAGTTGAGGTTGATGATCTCCTTGAAACCACCATCGAAAATATTTTTGCAGCTGGAGATGGAGCCGGGTTGAGCAGGGATATTGTTAATGCCGCAGCAACAGGACTTTTGGCTGCGAGAGGCATATTGGTCAAGGAGGGCCTTTATCGGGAGAGGGATTTCAAAAAATCTGGCAATTGGAAAAAAGTCGTCGAGAGTTTGGAAGCATAAGGATAAGATTTAAATTCTTTAGCCTTTTCTCATTTTTGGTGAGAGCATGAAGTGCAGGTTCTGCGAGAACAGGGCATATATAAAGCTCCACTACCCAAAAATGTATTTATGTTCTAATCACTTTATCGAATATTTCGAAAAAAAGGTCAAGAAAACGATTGATAAGTATAAACTTCTTAAAGCTAGTGAAAAAGTACTTGTAGTCATTAGTGGAGGGAAAGATTCTGCTGTAACAGCTTATGTCCTCAAAAAGCTTGGCTATGCTGTGGAGTGTCTGCATATAAATTTGGGTATTGGTGAATACTCGGAAAAGAGTGAAGAGTTTGCAAAAAAGCAGTGTGAGTTAATAGGGGTTCCGCTTCATGTAGTTAGAGTTAGGGAACTTTTAGGGGCCGGCATTGGAGAAGTAAGAACTAGAAGGCCTGTTTGCTCTTATTGTGGCCTTACAAAGCGTTATATCTTCAATAAATTTGCTTATGATAATGGGTTTGATGTTATTGCAACAGGACATAACTTAGATGATGAGGCCAGCTTTATTCTTTCTAACCTCATGAATTGGAATAC
>QMUF01000033.1 GCA_003663525.1 Thermococci archaeon
GATTTTTAGATTTGTATCCTTAACCAGCTCCATTTCCAAACCATAAGGTGAAAATGCTAAAGCTCCCAATAGTGCATAGAAACTTATCAAATCCTTCCACTCATCTAACTGTAAAATCGATTGAGGAACATCTCCCTCTTTCATCCATTTAACTCTCTCTAATGCCATCTTAGTATCAAGATAATTTGGAATAACCTCTAAAAAATCATTGATGCTATCAAATTCATTTAAGAGTTCTTGTGCCCGCTTTCCAAAGGGATCTAACATGCACCCACCTTCTATTAAAGCTCATATTAAAATAATTCTCTTTTGTTAATTAATAATATAAAAAAAGATCAAAGTATTGGAAAAAATATAATATACCTCAGTACCACATGTATAAGCTTCCAAAAACCTTATATTATCCTATTAAATAAGTTTAACAGTTGAGGGTAAATTGAATTAATTACAAGGTGGAGAGTATGAGTAAGCCGTTTTCAGGTAAAAGAATTAAAAGTGGAATACCTGGGTTCGATGATTTGATAGGAGGAGGATTCCCCGACCAATCTACTGTCCTCATAACTGGTAGTACAGGTACCGGAAAAACCACCTTCGTGGCCCAGTACATATACAAAGGAGCAGAGGAATATGGGGAACCTGGAGTTTTAGTTTCATTAGAAGAAAGAGCCAAAGATATTAGAAGAGAAATGGAACAATTTGGATGGGAGCTTGAGAAATATGAAAAACAAGGGCTTATAGCAATAGTGGATGGTGTTAGTTCTATCTCTGGAATTCCTTCTGAAGAAAAGTTTGTATTAGAAGACACCCTTAATGTTGACAGCTTTTTGAGATATGTATATCGTGTTGTAAAATCAATAAATGCCAAACGATTGGCAATTGATTCCATTCCATCAATAGCTTTCAGGCTTCAAAATGAAGGAGAGATTAGGAAAGTTCTATTAAAACTCAACACAATTCTTCTTGAAATGGGGGTTACAAGTCTTCTAACTACAGAAGCTCCTGATCCCAAAGGAGGAAAAATCAGCAAATATGGGATCGAAGAGTACATTTCCAGAGGCGTAGTACTCCTTGATCTACAGGAAAAAAATATAGAACTAAAGAGATACCTCCTAGTCAGAAAAATGCGCGGAACTAAACATTCAATGCGGAAGTATCCCTTTGAAATTACAAGCAGAGGAGTCGTGGTTTACCCAAGCGGAGAGATCTATTAAGGAGGGAGTTTTAATTGAATTTATACCCAAGTACTTCACCTAATTCAGAACTAGAAGAGAAAGTTGAGCGAATTCCCACAAACCTTATTGATCATCTTTTGATGGGAGGAATTCCTAGAGGGAGTGTTGTTCTTCTTATAGGAGACCCCAAATCAGGTAAAACAACGTTTATAAGCCAGTTTACATATAATCAGCTGGTCTCTGGTGCTAATGTAATTAGTTTATTGGTTGATATCCCCCGATATGAATTTGTAAGTAATGCTTTAGATTTTGGATGGAATTTCATTACACATCTAAATGAGAGATTGCACATTTTGGATGCATATACCCAGAGGATTAGAGGTGGTCCCAAATTCTCTTTTACTGAGGAAGCCATCCCAGATATTCGAGATACTACTCACATAATAGATATTATAAAAGACACTACAACAAAAATTCTCTTAAATAATCCACATGTAGAAACCCCCCTTATAGTAGGTGTAATTTCTTCTCTAACTCCTATGTTCTTTGAAACTGAAAAAAAAGAAATATACAAGTTTTTGGAAGATTTAAAAGCGTTTTCGCATAAGAACAAGCAGGTTTGGATAATAGAAATGAACTCTGGTGTTGAAGATCCCCAGGTAGAGACTATAATCAAAGCAATAGTAGATGGGATAATAGAAATGAAACTCTTTGAGGAAAACCACAACCTTCAAAGATATTTAAGAGTTTATGGTATGAGAAGGACTAGACATGCACTCTCATGGATTCCATATGACATAACTGACAGAGGAATTCTTCTAAAAAGCGAGAGATGAAAGTTATATAATTACAGGTGTGAACTGCTCCTCGCTTACGCAAGGAGCTTCGTGGGGAGTTTGCTCCCCACAGGCCGGTTCACACGGCCACTCCCCCTTATCCTCCCGGAAGGGGTCTTGCAAGCAACTGGGAGATAAAATTAGATCAAAAGTTCAAAATCTCTATTTCTTTTCTTTTAATATCTTCTGAAATCCAACATAGTCTGTAACAATTTTAACTCCTTCAAGGGTCTCAAAATATGCTTTCTTTATCTTAATTAGTCGTGCATCAGTATATTTCATTTGAGGCGGGTCATATGAACCGGGTTCAACTATCTCATCTTCTAGGATGTATGTTTTAATCTCTGGTTGGCCCACATATTTCCAAACTTCATAAAAAACCTTTGGTTCAAGGTGGATTTCTCCTTCAACCTCTGTATAACCTCCTCCAATAGCCTCTAGAAACTCCTTTATTACTTCAAAGTTCATAGAACTCACCAGTATAATATTAGGAGCCCAAGAGTTAAATACCTATCGTTTCTACTTCTGGAAGGTGAGTGGTAATGAGTAAGATATATGTCGATGCTCAAGCTTATAAAGCAATCGATAAAGGCGCAATGATAGTCTTTAAAAAAGGTGTGATAAGAACTGAAGGCGAGATTAAACCAGGAGATGTTGTAGAAGTTTACTCAAGGAGCGGAAAATTTCTAGGCAAAGGTTTTGCTAACCCAAATTCAAACATAATGATTCGCTTGATCACAAAGAAAAAAGATGTGGAGATCAACAGAGAACTATTTAAAAAACGTATAAAAAAAGCGAATGAATACCGAAAAAAGATTTTAGGATATGATAAAGCCTATAGAATGATATATGGAGAAGCAGACTACCTTCCAGGGCTAATTGTGGATAGATTTAATGAGATAGCATCCATTCAAATTTCAAGCACTGGGATGGAAAAGTTCAAAATGGACGTTGCTGAAGCTATCCTCGAAATAGAACCTGAAATTGAGACTGTTTTTGAAAAAAACACTGGAAGATCGCGAAGAAGAGAGGGGCTTCCTGAGATTGAAAGAGTCCTCTTAGGGAAAGAAAAATATCGTACCATTATTGAAGAAGGTCAAGCCAAGTTTATTGTTGATATGCGAGGCCAAAAAACAGGGTTTTTCTTAGACCAAAGAGAAAATAGAATCGCTTTGGAAAAATACATAAAGGGTGGAGAAAAAGTCCTCGATGTATTTACTTATACAGGGGGTTTTGCCATTCATGCTGCTGTTGCAGGTGCCGAGAAGGTTATTGCAGTAGACAAATCCCCTGCTGCAATAGAACAAGCAAAAGAAAACGCAAGGCTAAATGGTGTGGATAGTAAGATGGACTTTTTAGTGGGCTCTGCATTTGGCATTATGGAGAAAATGCAAAAGAAAGAAGAAAAGTTTGATATAGTTATACTGGATCCTCCCGCATTTGTACAACATGAAAAGGACTTAAAAAGAGGCCTTAGGGCATACTTCAATGTAAATTATCAAGGCTTAAAACTGGTTAAGGACGGTGGTATCTTAGTAACCGCTTCATGTTCTCAACATGTTGATATGCAGATGTTCAAAGACATGATAATAGCTGCTGCCGCAAAGGCAGGCAAATTCCTTAAGATGATAGAGCCATATAGAACCCAAACACCAGATCATCCAATATTAATGGCCTCGAAAGATACTGAATACCTGAAGTGCTTGTTCCTTTACGTGGAAGAGATGAAGTAAGCTTTTATTTTTGACATCAGACCGTGGGCGTATCTTCATCGCAATGCTCAGTGGAGGTGCTTTCTCCTCATTTGCCATATGGATTTTAAACCCCTCTAATATAAGTCTATCGTTTAAAGAATATCAGCGAGTGCCGACATCTGGTTCCTACCTTAAATTTGATATCACAATATGTATAACCCAGCTCAACACCCCTTTTAATTACCACTTCGAGCAAACTTGATTTGTCTGGTAAAAACAGCGCCACTTTCCCATTTTTCTTCAAGTATTGCCATCCTTCTTCAAGAATTCTTATGGAAAAAGCCTCTCCATATCTACCCCCACCGACGCCCTCACGCTCGGTTAAACCCCCTTTTGTAAGTTTCTCATAGTAGGGAGGAGCAGAAAATATCACATCAAACTTCTCTTCCATAAGTATTAAACCTTCAATAACCTCCCCCATACTTTTTATGAGCTTAACACCCACGTTGTTTCTTTCAATATTGGCCCTTGCATATTCAAAGAATTCATCATCAATTTCAGTCGCAATTACGTCGCATTTGAATAGCTTTGCAGCCATAATTGCCATCATTGCCGTGTGACCGGTTCCTATTTCCAGAACCTTTTCTTCTCCCCTCAGAAAAGTTTTTAAGAAGATAAAACGAGAAATTGGCGTTGTGATAAGTCCCTTGGGATGATATTCCACTTCAATATCAAAAACGACCCTTGCAATTGCTTTGTTATACAGGATCCTTGCCCTTCTGTTTGATAAATCTAATCTGCCTCTTTCATCAAGGTATTTTTCAAGCTCGGGGAAAATTTTAATCGCTTCTCTAACCGGTAGTCCAAGTTTTCCATCTCTCCATGATGGCATGAAAAGGGTTAGAAAGAAAACTTAAAAGCTTAGCCTCTCGGATCCATTGGCCTCTTCGTCAACTACCCCCCTGATGGAAGGGGCTTGTAGGGGATTCCAATGCGGAACCCCTCCATTAGGCACGTTGACGGGTGCCCAACCTCCCCGAGCCCGCACGGAGGGGTTAGCGGAGGCGACATAATCCGCATTATGCTGGTAGCCACAACTAACGCACCTAAACAACGCCTGACTTCTTCGATTCCTTTTGTCAATAGTTCCACAGCGTGGACACCTCTGAGAAGTGTAATTTGGCTCAACGTAAACTACTGGAATACCCCTCTCCAAGCATTTGTATTCGATCATCTGTTGCAATCTTCTGAAAGCCCAGCTGTGGAACGTGGCTCTTTGCTCTTTCCTCTGTTTGCACCTCTGTCTTATTCCCTCCACCCTCTCCATCACGACGAAGTCTCTGCCAGCGACCAGAGAATTAACGAAAGCTCTGCTAACTTGGTGCAAAACTGTATTTACCCATCTTCGCTCCCTTCCAGCCAGCCGTTTAAGCTTCCTCTTTGCGGAGGAAGTGCCCTTAGACTGGAGGGAGCTTCTAAGCTTCCTAAAATGTCGCCTCCTATGCTCGATTGGCTTACCATTAACACTAAAACCATTGGAAGCTACCAAGAGCTTGTTAATCCCAATATCAACTCCTACAGGGTTACTCCCAGAAGGTTCTGGAATTTTCATCAGAACAGTAATGTGCAGATAGAATTCCCTACAATCTCTTCTATAAACAAGCTTTGCATCCCTTACAGGATTCTTCAAAAGTTCTTGCTGGTAATCTCCAATAGTGAGCTTAACCTTAACTCTTCCGTAAATTGTGGATATGGAAACTTTATACTCTCCATTCCTAAGAAGTGTAAAAGTCGTTTATCCAAATCCATGGAAAGTTGTCTAAACTTATGTTGTTTCTTCCTATTAGTCTTGTAAGACTTGGCAACTCTATCACGAGCCCTAATAGCGAGATTTGCAGGAAGCTTAAAACGTTCTCTCGTTTTATAGTAAACAAGGTGGTGCAAGGCAACAGGATTAAAGCATCTCCTCTCCCAAGCTACCTCGCTGATGTAATTACACGCATCTCTAAAGGCTTTAACAGTATCCATAAGCTTCTTGAATTCATCTTCAGTTACATCGAGTTTGCAGATCACAGTTTTGATAACTTCCATCAAAGGTCATACATGTTATCGAGTTAAAAACTTAACGGAGGTGAGAAGCCCGCTTTCCTCCCCACCCTTACGGATGGGGTCTCCAGCGGGCGCGTGAGAAAAATCAGAGAAGGGCTAAAGCAGCCATTATCTTAGCATCTTCCACCATATTTTCAATCTTGGTATACTCGTTCGGCTGGTGAGCCATCTCATCCAAAGTGGCCCAAACAACTGCTGGAATTCCGAGCTTTCTAAAGTAAGCTGCGAAAGTCCCCCCACCAATACCACCAACTTTGACATCCTTCCCTCTGAACTCCTTTATGGCCTTCTGCAAAAGCTTAACAATCTCACTATCCTTAGCAGTTGGGGCCGGAGCATCAAGTCTCTGTAAAACCTCTACCCTTACCTCAGGCAATACTTTACCATTAACCTCCTTTCTATACTTCTCCTTAATCTCTTCAGCAAGCTCTTGAGCATCATTTAGAATATTATCCAAGTTGTATTGTGGTAAGACCCTGCAGTCAAAAACCACTTCATGCTCACCCGGAGCAATGTTTGGTGCATCACTAGGATTTCCTCCCATTGTGGGTTCGAAAGTGCTCTCTGGTGGATCAAAAAGCTCATCTCTTGCGTTATACTTCTCATGGAGAAACTCGTCAAGAGCTTTTGCATAATCAAGAGCAACACGATGAGCATTTAATCCCAATCCAGGCATGCTGGCATGAACTTGTTTACCCTTAACTTTAATTTTCATCCAGAGAATGCTCTTTTCGGCAATTTCAATAAAAGTACCTTCCTCATTTCCACCATCCGGCACTAAAACAAGGTCATCCTTCCTGAATACTTCTGAGTGTTCTTTCATTAACCACTCTAATCCATACTTACTACCCGTTTCTTCATCACTCACAAATGCAAGGATTATTGTTCTCTTGGGCCTTATCCCAAGGTTCATTAAAGCCTTAACAGCGTAAAGTGAAGCCACTAAACTCTGACCATTATCCTCACTACCCCTACCATAAATTTTACCATCCTTTACGAGTGGTTCGAAGGGTTTTGTGACAGTCCACTTACTCAAATCTCCGGGTGGGACAACATCCAAATGCGTTAAAATCCAAAGCCTTGGGCTTTTTTCACCTTGTTCGCCATAATAATACGCCAGAATGTTTGGCCTAACACCATTCTTAGCCCTTTCATCAGGAGCATCATAGCGTTCAATCTTATCAAACGGCCAGCCTTTGATGATCTCCAAGAGTTTTTGAGCCTTATCGTACTCCCCCTCACCCCCACTATCCGGACTAATTGCAGGAATTTTTACAAGCCCCATTAAAACGTTCACCATCTCATCCCTAAGTTTTTCTATCTCCTCAGAAACAACCCTCATCTCCATTTGAATCACCTTTCTTGATTTTTAATAGACCTTTAAAGTAATTTTGGTTTTAAAAATAATAAGTTAAAAGAAAAAGAAATCATTCAACCTCTTTCTTTCCCGTGAGATAGAGCCAAACTGCTATAACAGCTAGGAAGAGTACTCCAATAACGTTACTGCTGAAGCCTATTGATGGGGCCTTATCTGCTACTATTAATCCTGCAAAGAGTATACCCACCAAAGCTTCACCAGCAATTAATCCAGCCGCTCCCAAGACTCCTGCATCAGTTGGTTTTTCTTCCGCTTTAGCACCTCTTGCTTTTCCTACAAGCCATCTTAGGATACCACCGATGAATATTGGAACACCCAAGCTCAATGGGAGGTAAATACCAACAGCAACTGGCATTACTGGTGTTCTAAAGCTTGAATTCTTCATTGCTAAGATTTCATCAAGGACTATCAATGCTATTGCAATCCCTGCACCAATGAACACCATGTTCCACTCAAGTGTTCCAGTAAAGACACCTTCTGTAACTTTGGCCATAAGGAATGCCTGTGGTGCTGCTAAGGCATTTTCTTTAGCTGTTGGAGTTCCAGCAATACCATAAGCCTTTATAAGAAGGTTAAGCACTGGAGCCATTACTAAAGCTGCAGTAAATGTCCCCACGACCTCAAAAACCTGCTGCCTCTTGGGAGTTGCGCCAACAATGTGTCCCGTTGCTAAATCTTGCATTGTATCTCCAGCAATGGCTGCTGCCGTACAGATAACTGCCGCCACTAATATTGTAGCGGTCATACCGTTTACACCGCTAAGTCCTAACCCCTTAAGCACCAATGCCGTAAAGAGCAAGCTCATGATTGTAATACCCGAAACTGGATTATTTGATGATCCAACAACACCGGCCAGATAACCAGCAATAGAGCTTCCAAAGAATCCCACAATGAGCATTATAATAGCCATTACTGCTGCTATCCCAATGGAGTCTATGATATGTGCATACAAGAGGAACAGTGGAACAATAAAAGCCGCAATAAGCATGAGCACTGTGGTCATTGGCATGTCTTCTTCAGTTCTAAGTATTAGTTCACCGCTTTGTTTTCTCTTAGTAGCTTCAAGTCCAGCTTTTATACCTCTTGAAATTGGGCCTCTAAGCTTTACAAGGCTCCAGAGACCACCAACGACCATTGCTCCAACTCCCATGTACCTTATCTTTGTACTCCATGTAACCCAAGCAAGGTCTAAAGCACTGAGTCCATCTGGATTTCCTGTCTTGGCAACGTAGATTGGTATTGCAATGAACCACGCGATTGCCCCACCGAGAAACACGAGAAATGCTATGTTAAGACCAACAATGTAACCAACACTGAGCAGGGCTGCTGAAAGATCACTTCCTAAATAAAGCACTCTCGAACCTACCATCTTAGCTGTCTCAATTGTTCCTGCCCAAAGACCTGAGCTTCCCAAGAATTTGTAGAGACCACCAAAAATACCACCTACAAATATGGGCTTTGCATGGGGACCTCCCTTGTCTCCGGCAATAAGCACTTCAGCGCATGCTGTACCTTCTGGATATGGAAGCCTTTCTTCAACAATGAAGGCTCTTCTTATCACAATTGTGAAGAGGGCACCCAATGAACCACCTAATGCTGCTATGATAGTCACAAGCCAGTAGGGGAATTCGGTATAGGTGCCTAAAACCACCAAAGCCGGGAAGGTGAATATAACACCCGCTGCCAACGATTCACCTGCTGAAGCTGCTGTTTGGACCATATTATTTTCGAGTATGTTTTTGTCTCTAAACGCCATCAATATAGCCATAGAAATTACTGCAGCAGGAATACTGGCGCTAACAGTCATACCTGCATACATGCCGAGGTATGCATTTGCTGCACCCATAATTATTGAAAGCACAACACCTAAAATAAAGGCTTTAGCAGTGTATTCAGGTAATGATTTCTCTGGTGGGATATATGGTTTAAACTCCAAACTTAACACCTCCAAAGTTTGTTGACATTTTAATTACACAAATTCATATATAAAATACTTTTGGTTCTATAAAATAGGGTTTATATAACATTTATGCACACTATTGTATTAAAAATAGCATATATGGATTAAAAAATTCACCGATGTTTCTGTATATGAATAAGGATTCATAAATTTTGCCAGCAAGATTTCCATAGAACTTATATACATAGTTACTCCTACTATTAATATCGCTAAAAAAGCGGAGGGAGGTAAATTGGTTGAGATAATCTTTTTGGGCAGTGGCGGTGGTCGTTTTATTACAATAACACAGTTCCGCCCTACTGGTGGTTTTTTCATCAACTCAAGCAAGCGAATCTACGTAGATCCTGGTCCAGGAGCCTTAGTACGAGCATGGAGGTATAAAATCGACCCCAGGAAAATAGATGTACTTTTTGTCTCCCATAGACATACAGATCATTGTAATGACTCAGAAATCATGGTTGAGGGTATGACTGTAGGGGTTACAAAAAAACGAGGGACGTTAATAGCCTCAAAGAGTGTAGTGTATGGGGATGAAGACCATACCCCCGCGGTTTCTAAGTACCATTTAGATTCTCTAGAAGAAATTCACATTCCTAACCCAGGAGAGAGAATACAGCTTGGAGAAGACGAAATGACAATAACACCTACAATACATTCGGACAGTACTACAATAGGATTTATGCTAAAAACCAAACTCGGGAAAATTGGATATATCCCTGATACAGAGTACTTTGATGATCTTAAAAAGATATACGAAGGAGTTAGACTATTAATTGCCTCTGTAACAAGGCCCACAAATATGAAAATCCCCTATCATCTCTGTACTGAAGACGTGATCTATATGCTAAAAGACATGAAACAAAAGCCAGAAATGTTAATCATGAGTCACATAGGAATGAAAATGCATTTTGCAAACCCATATAAAGAAGCTAAGTTTATAGAAAACGTGACTGGAGTAAAGACTTTAATCGCAAAGGAAGGCTTTAAAGTTAAAATGGAAAGAAAAGACATAAAACTAAAAACTTTAAGGCCTGCAAGAGAGCTCTGAGACAAACTTACTAACTAAATTATATGCCAAACTGAAGAGCTCTTCCTTCTTTTTTTCTGTTATTCCTTCAACTACAACTCTTATTTTGGGCTCAGTGCCACTTGGTCTTACAAGGACCCAAGAGTCATCTTTGAGGTTCAATCTTATTCCAGAAATTGTTATAACTTCCTCAACTTGATCTCTCAAGAGGTCTTGCAACCGTTCTTTTACTTTCTCAACAACTTCATACTTTATTTCTTCAGGACATTTAACGTTCTTTTTGATTAGGTAATATTTTGGAATATCTTTTATTATCTCTGATAAGGGCTTCCCTTCCTGTGTTATTATCTTCAAGAGCAATCCAATCGTCACAAAACTATCAATCCAAAGGCCAAATTTTGGATGAATAAACTTCCAAGGTTCCGAAGCGAATATAGCATTGTATCTCTTTATCCCATCGTGGAGTTGGCCCAGTGGAACACGATAAACCCTTCCACCCTCCTCTTCAACTACTTTATCAATTCTAAAAGAGGTATTTATTGAAACTACAATGTTTCCCCCATTGTGCTCTTGTGCATAAAGCCTTGCAAAGAGTGCTATCAGAGTGTCTTCTTCAATATAGTTTCCCTTTTCATCAAACACTGCTATCCTATCTGCATCCCCATCTTGGGCAATCGCAAGATCAACCCCCAGTTCCTTAACTAAATTACTTAAATAAGCAATGTTTTCATACCTTGGTTCTGATTTTCTTCCAGGAAAGTAACCATCCAGTTGGGAATTTAACGTTACAACCCTTGCTCCCATTTCTCTAAGGAGGTAAGGAGTTATTAGGCTTCCTGCTCCATTTCCCATGTCCAATAGGACTTTAAGGTTGGTTTCACTGCCTACGTATCTTAATATCTCTTTAATGTACTTATTTTTTAGATCCAAATCCTTGACATCTCCAATACCATCCCAAGAAGACATCTTATAGCTCTCAGAGAAGATTATATTCTCGAGTTCCTCTTCTTGTTCTAAAAAGAACTCAATACCTTTTTCATTGAATACCTTAATGCCATTATCGCTGGGTGGATTGTGAGATGCCGTTATCATCACTCCAGCATTCCCAAGTTTATTAGTGGCCCAAGCTAGCATTGGAGTGGGTACTAGTCCAATCCTAATTACATTCACTCCCGTGCTTAGCAAACCGCTTACCAATGCACTCTCAAGCATCACACTCGAAGTTCTAGCGTCTCTACCCACGACCACCGTTCCGGTATCTATGTACGTCCCAATGGCTTTTCCAACATTTAAAGCAAGTTCTGGAGTTATTTTTGAATGAACAGGTCCTCTAATTCCCGCCGTCCCAAAGAGTCTCATGTCACCACCATGCTAATGTTGTAGATTGTTTTATATATCTTTTTGATAGGGAGCCCAAGAATATATCGGGATTCCTTTATAGTTTTCGAGCTTTAGAGATTTTGGCATGACATCAAGAGAAAAAGGTACAATATACACCGGAACTTTTACCCTCTTTCCCAATTCCAGAATTGGCTTAATTATCTCCGGAGTTGGTCGAATTGAATATATTACGCTGGCATCCTTATAAAGAGCTAAATTAGGGGTAAATATATTATCAACATAAGCTTTAAGCCCGAGTTCTTTAGCCTTCTCAATCGCTTCCAAGTTCCAATCCACAACAATAATATCTCTGCCTAACTCTTTCAGTTTTAAAGCAACTTTGAAGTTAAACCCTACCCCTATCTCAACTAACTTTCCTTTTGGCTCTCTACTATTTAAAAATATGGCCAAATCCTTAAGACTCATGAAAAAATAAAAGAAAAAGAGGGTTAAAAAACTTTTCAAAATATTGTCTTCCTACCCTTCACCAAAAATATAAACCTCTCTATGAACTGCTCTTCTCCCGACCTGAAAGACAAGGTTTAAAAAGAAAATAGCAGGAACTCGGCAGTTCAATTTCTTCAAGTATTCATCTAAATCCGAAAATTTTATACATGTTAAACACCTCTAATGATTATATATCACCTTTGATGTTTAAATTATCGAAAGTGAATATTTAAGAATCTTTAGGAGGGACAAAAATGAGGGAAGAAGGGATAATAAAAATGCTACAGAAACTCGGTTTAACAAAATATGAGAGCTTGGCCTATATAACTCTTCTAAAATTAGGAACAAGCAAAGCCACTGATCTTACAAAGGAAAGTGGAATTCCCCACACGAGGATATACGATGTTCTGAGCTCTCTTCACAGAAAGGGA
Source organism: Thermococci archaeon (assembly GCA_003663525.1). Classification (GTDB taxonomy): domain Archaea; phylum Methanobacteriota_B; class Thermococci; order Thermococcales; family Thermococcaceae; genus Thermococcus_A. Next base: position 12,435 of record QMUF01000033.1, read on the forward strand.
TTCGTAGATATAATGCATGGCACCCCCAGAATGTACAAACCCGTAAATCCAGAACTTGTTTTTGAAAAATTGAAAGAAGAAATAATAAACGATATTAAGACCATAAAAGGAGCCCTCTTGGAATTATATAAATCCATTCATGGTGAAGATATACCCGAAATTTGGACGATCCATGGATTTGAAAACACATTAGAACGGGCGGAGTATATAGTAAGAAGTGCCAGAAGGGAGGTTCTAATAAACACTCCCCTCGAGTTCCTCACACTGCTCAAAGAAGAACTCAGAAAAAGGAAGAATATCGTCTTCGTGATTGTAAGCAACTTTGATGAAATTCCAGAGTGGTTGAATAGGGAGAACGTAATTCTAGCTAAAAGTGGAGGAGCTCCATGGTTAATGGCGACGTGGGTTATTGGTGACATAGATTATGCACTATTTTTTGGGGCTCTTCCAAAAGACCGGAGAAGAGAAAAGTTTTATTCATTCTGGGGTAAATCTCCAAAACTAATCCAAAACTATATGCACTGGTTCTACACAATGTATTTTGATAATAGTGACTTAATAAAACCCGTTGAATATGAAAAACTTAAAAAGCCTTTTGAAATTGCCAATATAAGAACTCTAATAACTATTCTAAAACAAACCCAATTGCCTAAAAACATAGAGGTTATTGGTCATTTTGTTGATACCAGAGAAGAGGCCACAATCAAAGGTAAAGTGATAGACTATGAATACACATCCTTAACAGCCAATATAACCCTTGTAGATGAACATGGGGAAGAATGGAAAGTAGGAGGATTAGGAAGTTACTTTGAGGATGTAGAAGGAGAAAAGTTTATCCTCCTCGAGTGATACTACCC